>NZ_JANRHN010000029.1:0-40662 GCF_024733745.1 Bacteroides sp. ET225
ATAATCATTAACAGTTAATTTAAGTATCATTTATGAAGAAACACTTTTTTAGGACATTCATCTTCTTGTCTTTGTTTTCTGTGGGGATGGCTGCGCAGGCCCAGCCGAAGAAACTGCCTGCTGACCTGGAAATACCTCTGCAGTATGGCGCAGACCGCTTGGGCAAACGCCAGGATGCTGCCATGCAGAAGTTCCGCGACAACCGTCTGGGCGCGTTTATTCATTGGGGACTGTATGCCATTCCCGGCGGAGAATGGAACGGGAAAGTATACAAAGGTGCAGCTGAATGGCTGAAGTCATGGGCAAAGGTTTCTTCTGACGAGTGGATGAAGCTGATGGACCAGTGGAACCCGGAGAAGTTCAATGCCAAGGCCTGGGCGAAAATGGCGAAGCAAATGGGAGTGAAATATGTGAAGATTACCACCAAGCATCACGAAGGATTCTGTCTGTGGCCGAGCAAGTACAGCAAGTATACGGTAGCCCAGACTCCCTATAAGAAAGATATTTTGGGCGAGCTGGTAAAGGCTTACAATGATGAAGGCATCGACGTGCATTTCTATTTCTCCGTTATGGACTGGAGCCATCCTGACTGGCGTTATGACATCAAGTCGAAAGAGGACGAGGAGGCTATGGCCCGCTTCTTTGAGTTCACGGACAACCAGCTGAGAGAGCTGGCGGAACGTTATCCTACGGTGAAGGACTTCTGGTTCGACGGCACGTGGGATGCCAGCATCAAGAAAAACGGGTGGTGGACAGCTCATGCCGAGAAGATGCTGAAGGAGCTGCTTCCGGGAGTGACAATCAACAGCCGTCTGCGTGCGGACGACTATGGCAAGCGTCACTTCGACAGCAACGGACATATGATGGGTGACTATGAATCGGGCTATGAACGCCGCCTTCCCGATCCGGTAAAAGACCTGAAAGTGACCCGCTGGGACTGGGAGGCATGCATGACAGTTCCCGAAAACCAGTGGGGTTATCACAAAGACTGGTCGCTCAGCTACGTGAAGACTCCGGTTGAGGTGCTTGAACGCGTGGTGCATGCGGTTTCGATGGGAGGAAACATGGTGGTCAACTTCGGTCCTCAAGGTGACGGCGACTTCCGTCCGGAAGAGAAAGAGCTTGCAGCATATATCGGATCGTGGATGAAGAAGAACGGCGAGTGCATCTACGGGTGCGACTATGCCGGCTTTGAAAAGCAGCCGTGGGGATATTACACGCGCAAGGGCGATGACGTGTATATGGTTGTCTTCAATCCTCCCTATTCCAGGCATCTGGTCGTTAAAACACCCGGAGGCACCAGTATAAAGGCTGCGCAGGTTGTTGGAGGAAAAGAAGTGAAAGTGGAGGAAACAGCCCGCAATGAATTTAACGTGGATGTTCCTTCTGCTTTGCCTGACGAACCGTTTGTCATCAAACTGAAAATAGAAAAGAAACAGAGCGGAAAGACGTATCGTGATGCGTTGACTTGATTAGTTTATAGTTCCAAGAGGAAGAGGCTGCACAAATTTGGTTTGAGGCAGCCTTTTCTTTTCTATAGGGCAGATAATAAATATGTGTAGAGATACAAATTAAATTTTTAAAAAACTTGCCTTGCGGCGATTTTCTTTTGACAATAATTCAGAAATGGATGTAATAGGATTGTAATATTGTTTTGTTTTCACTCAAAAATGTATCAATGTGATATTGTTTTTGCGGATTGTTATGTACATTTGCATCGTTTTAATGCAATATTCATTTTTATGTGTGGAATCGTTGGATATATTGGAAACCGCCACGCTTATCCCATTCTGATTGAAGGGCTGAAGCGTTTGGAATATCGTGGTTATGACAGTGCAGGTGTTGCACTGATGAGCGACTCTTGCCATTTGAATATATATAAATCGTTGGGCAAGGTCGCTGATCTGGAGCGTGTGGCTGAAAAGCAGGATGTGACCGGCCGTATGGGCATTGCTCACACTCGCTGGGCTACGCATGGTGAACCAAGCACAGTCAATGCTCATCCGCATTGTTCGTCTGATGGCAATTTGGCTTTGGTTCATAACGGCATTATTGAGAATTATGCGGCACTGAAAGAGAAACTGGCAGTTAAGGGGTATACGTTTAAAAGCAGTACAGACACGGAGGTTCTGGTGCAGCTGATAAGTTATATACAGAATCAGGGCAATCTGGATTTGCTGACGGCTGTGCAGTTGGCTTTGCGTGAAGTGGTCGGGGCTTATGCCATTGCCGTGATCGACAGAAGGTGTCCTGACGAGATTATTGCGGCCCGCAAGAGCAGCCCTTTGGTTGTAGGGATAGGCAAGGATGAATTCTTTCTTGCCTCCGATGCAACTCCCATGGTTGCTTATACCAACAAGGCTGTGTATCTTGAAGATGGAGAGATTGCCGTATTGCATGCTGGCATGCCTTTGCGGATTGTTAACCTGAATAATGTGGAATGTTCGCATGAAGTTCAGATTATTGCCATGAATATTGGCCAGTTGGAGAAAAACGGTTTTCCGCATTTCATGCTTAAGGAAATTTATGACCAGCCCGGATGTATAAGCGACTGCATGGGCGGAAGGGTTAATCCCGATGCGGGAACGGTGACATTGTCTGCCGTTTCCAACTTTAAGGAACGCCTGGCCGGCGCCCATCGTTTTATTATCGTTGGCTGCGGAACTTCCTGGCATGCCGGCCTTATCGGGAAGCAGTTGATAGAAAGCTTCTGCCGTGTGCCTGTCGAGGTGGAATATGCGTCTGAGTTCCGTTACCGTAACCCTGTCATTTCTTCGGATGATGTGGTGATTGCCATTTCGCAGAGCGGCGAAACAGCCGATACGCTGGCTGCTGTTGAACTGGCCAAAGAGAAAGGTGCGTTTATTTACGGGATATGCAACGTAGTAGGCTCGTCGATAGCCCGCGCTACTGATACGGGTTCCTACATTCATGTGGGGCCGGAAATAGGTGTCGCTTCAACCAAGGCGTTTACCGGTCAGGTCATGGTGCTTGCATTGTTGGCTTTGCTTCTCGGAAAGGAAAAAGGCATTGTTTCTGAGGAAGAATATCATCAGACTGTAGCCGGACTGGTGGAAATCCCCGGCAAGATGCGGGAAGTGCTGAAGCAGGACAGTCTTATCGCAGACTTTTCCAAGATGTTTACCTATGCGCGCAACTTCATTTATCTGGGCCGGGGATATGCTTTCCCGGTGGCTCTTGAAGGGGCGCTGAAGCTGAAGGAAATCTCGTATATTCATGCCGAGGGCTATCCGGCCGCGGAGATGAAGCATGGTCCGATCGCTCTTGTAGATGCAGAGATGCCTGTGGTGGTAATTGCGGCGCAATCGGCACTGTATGACAAGGTGCTCAGTAACATTCAGGAAATCAAGGCCAGAAAAGGAAGGGTCATTGCCGTTGTGACCCGAGGTGATACCGAAATAAAGAAGCTGGCAGACTATTGCATTGAGTTGCCGGATACGTTGGAGTGTCTGCTTCCTTTGGTAGCTTCTATTCCGCTGCAGCTTCTGGCTTATCATATAGCTGTATATAGAGGAATGGATGTTGACCAGCCTCGTAACCTGGCGAAGTCGGTTACGGTCGAATAGGAAAGGCATGACGGAATTTGGCTGCAAAAAGGCGATGTCATGTTGACCGAAGTGAAATATCTTGCATGCATCAGCTTATGTTTCCGAGATTGACTTCGTCGGGCGTTGTTTCTTTGCTTTGCTCGGGATGCGAGGGTGAAAGTTGACTTGTGTTTTGGCATACCCTCTTGTCTGGAGAGTGAAAAAGCAGACGGATTTCAGGAGGATGCACAGGCGCATTCTCTTGAAACCCGATGTTGCATCAAAGCCGTTTCAGGGCAATTTTTATGACCTTCTCAACGGGAGCTTCCGGTTCTTCTTTCAGAATTGCCGAAACAACCTTTTGCGAAGGTGCCTGGGCAAATCCCAGCATGGTCAGCGCAGCCACGGCTTCTTCATAAATTTCGCTGTGTACGACTGTGCTGATGGTATTTGCCGGAGCCGACGGACTGATGCCGATGGAGGAGATTTTATCTTTCAGCTCTACGATGATGCGCTGGGCTGTCTTCAGTCCGATGCCTTTTACAGTTTTCAGCAGCTTGTCGTTTCCGTTGCTGATCACATTGCACAGTTCGGCTGGTGACAATGCCGATAAAATCATGCGTGCGGTGTTTCCTCCTATTCCGGATACTGAGATCAGCATCAGGAACAGTTCGCGTTCTTCTTTAGTAGCGAATCCGTAGAGTACGTATGCGTCTTCGCGGATAGCTTCATAAATGTAAAGTTTGACGTTTCTTTTTCCCTGGACGGCAGAATAGGTGTTGAGTGAAATATTGATGGCATAGCCCAAGCCGTTGCAGTCGACGACCGCCAGTGCCGGCGTTTCTTCTACAAGTTCTCCTTTGATATATTCAATCATGATTTTTTGATTAATCGTAAATTGCAGGCAAAAATAGCTATAAAAAACTTATAAATTGTAAGTATAGCCAGGATATTTGAAAAAACGCTTCTTTCTTCTTTTTTAGAATAGTTCTGCTTTTGTATTTTTGCAGCGTTGAAAGAAACCGATTATTAAATAATATCAATAAGAAAGATGAAAAAGATTAGAGCAGCCGTCGTTGGTTACGGCAATATCGGAAAGTTTACGCTGGAAGCGCTTGAGGCCGCTCCCGATTTTGAAGTGGCAGGTATCGTACGCCGTCATGGGGCAGAAAACAAGCCGGCAGAGCTGGCCGATTATGAAGTGGTGAAAGACATCAGGGAACTGAAGGATGTAGATGTGGCTATTTTGGCTACTCCGACTCGCAGTGTAGAGCAATATGCAAAAGAAATTCTGGCTCTCGGCATCAATACGGTCGACAGCTTTGACATTCATACACAGATTACCGGCTTGCGCCGTTCGTTGGGCGAAGTGGCCAAAACGCACAATGCGGTTTCGGTGATTTCTGCCGGCTGGGATCCGGGAAGCGATTCGGTTGTCCGCACGTTGCTGGAGGCAATCGCTCCGAAGGGAATCACTTACACCAACTTCGGTCCGGGACGCAGCATGGGACATTCGGTAGCCGTTCGTGCCATCGACGGTGTGAAGGATGCGCTGTCGATGACCATTCCGGTGGGAACAGGCATCCATCGCCGTATGGTTTATGTGGAGCTGGAGGAAGGAGCTGACTTCAAGACCGTGGAGGCGGCTATCAAGTCTGATCCGTATTTTGTGAATGATGAAACGCATGTGAAGCAGGTGGCTTGCGTGGACGACTTGAACGATGTGGGTCACGGTGTAAACCTTGTCCGTAAAGGCGTTTCGGGAAAGACGCATAACCAGCTGTTCGAGTTCGACATGAAGATCAACAATCCTGCCCTGACAGCTCAGGTTCTGGTGTGCGTGGCACGTGCTTCCATGCGCCAGCAGCCGGGATGCTATACCATGATTGAAATTCCTGTTGTCGATCTGCTTCCGGGCGACCGTGACGAGTGGATTGCACATCTGGTGTGATAAGATTTGTCTGCCGTGTAGCAGTCGGCTGATTGTCGTGCGGCTGCTTTCCGTTACCCTGCAACAGTTGGAGGATTGTTGCAGGGTAATTTATTTTGTTTCGCAGGAAATGATTATTTTTGCGTAGATCAAATCGGTGCAGCTATGAAAACAATGCAGCTTTTACTTGCCGGATGCCTGCTTGCCTTGACAGGATGTGCAGGCAGGCGGCAGGCAAGCATCCGCAGGCAGTTGCTGACACAGTTCAGACAGTGCAGGAAGATACGGTTCTCCGGTGCGTGGAAGACAGTCTGGCATCCGGTCAGAAGCTGGGAGGCGGAAAGTTTCTTTCCGAAAAGGAGCTGGACGCTTTGCAGGAAGAAATATGGAAGCGTTTGCGGATGCCTGAGAATAAGGCGGTACGCGCCAATGTGTCGATGTCGGGAGTCGGCTTGCAGGAAGTGACGTTCTGGCTTGTGATGAATACCCCCGAACGGAGGAAAGAGTTTCGCGAGAAGATAATGGACGCTCCCTGTCTTCGGTTTGAAGGTTCTGACGGAAACGAACCGTGCACGAAAGTCGGTACGTCTGATACGTTGGGTATCCGCCTGGAACCGTTTTCTCCTTCCTTTCCGGCCGAGTCCGAAAAGGCTTTTTTTGCATTGCATAACTGGAGCGGCATGAAGCTTACATACGGTGCCCGCTATTCGCTGGCTTGCGAACGGAACGGACGGTGGTACGTTCTTCCTCTCCGAGGATCGTTTGTTGATTTGGGTTATGTGCTTTCTCCGGGGGATAGCGCGACGTTTGAGGCGAATCTGCTTCCTGACGTACATCCCAACAAGCCTGGCCGTTACCGTTACTTTAAAGAGGTAAGTGTGGGAGAAAGCCGCCGGAAAATATTGATGATGGCGGAGTTTCGTTTGAAATGAGCCGTGCCGGGCCGCCAGGCAAGCCGGAAGAGCGGACAAAAGATCTGTCCTGTTTTAATTTTTAACAGAACTTCTGCCATAGTACAATCGCTTTTTTGTTCCTTTGCAGAAAATAATTGTAAAAAAGAAGAAACGAAATGACTTTAGCAAGTATTGTATGGGATGTAGATCCCGTCATGTTACATCTTGGTTCGATCGAAATCCGCTGGTATGGACTGATGTGGGGATTGGGTTTCATATTGGCATACGAAATCGTGTCGCGCCTGTTCAAGAAAGAAGGCTATCCCGACAGTTGGGCCGACAAACTGTTTATATACTGCATCGTAAGCAGTGTGGTAGGCGCGCGCTTGGGCCACTGCCTGTTTTACGAGTGGGATTATTACGGAGCGCATCCGCTGGAAATCCTGAAAATATGGAAGGGAGGACTGGCCAGTCACGGCGGGGTGTTCCTGCTGATTCTGGCACTGGTGTGGTATTCGAAGAAAGTGACGAAGAAGAGCGTATGGTGGCTGTTCGATCGCATGATACCTGCCGTGGCAGTCGTGTGCATGTGCATCCGTTTCGGAAACCTGATGAACTCCGAGATATTCGGCTATCCCACCTCATTGCCGTGGGGTTTCGAATTTGTGCGTTCGCGCGAGTGGCAGGAACTTTATAACCGTGACGGGGTTGCGCAGCCCTGCCATCCGACCCAGATTTACGAAATGCTCTATTGCCTGGTAGCTTTTGTCGTTTCGTGGGTGATGTATCATAAATACCATCTTCAGAAATATATCGGGCTTATCACCGGCGTGTCTTTGCTGATATTCTTCGGCTCCCGTTTCGGACTGGAGTTCATGAAGAATCCGCAGGTGGCGGAAGAAGCGGACATGATGCTGAACATCGGCCAGTGGCTCAGCGTTCCTCTCATTCTTTTGGGCGCATATCTGATAGCCACCTGCAGAAAGCGGAAAGAAGCCTTCTGATATTTTTCCGGTCAGTTATTTGCTGCCGGCAAAAGCGTTCCGTCGTTTCATAAAAATGGCGGAACGCATTTTTATGCTCTTGTCCGGGCGAAGGCTTTCGTTCCGGTTGGGTAAAAGTCGGACTTCCCGTACAAAATCTTTATTTCCAGCCTGAAGATAAAAAATGTTTCTTTTTTGTGCGTGCAGGCGTTGCTGAAATGTTTCTTGATATAGCATAAATGTTGCGGAGAAACAAATTTGAATATGGAGGAAACATTCTTTTCATTGTTTTTCATTCCAATGTGATACATTTGCGGTGTTCGAATTTGAACAAGCTGATGATAAAACAATGTTTAACAATTAAAATTTAATGCGTAATGAAAGGCATAAAAAGAACATTCCTCTTTGCGTTTTTCCTTATGGGACTATGCGCGACGCTCCATGCCCAGAACATGCAGGTGAGCGGGACAGTGGTTGCCAAGGCGGACGGATTGCCCGTCATCGGTGCTTCTGTAATAGAAGTAGGCAATACACAAAATGGCATTGTCACAGATCTGGACGGTAAGTTTACCTTGACAGTGAAACAAGGTTCCGAGATTTCTGTTTCATACGTTGGATGCAAGCCCCAGACGCTAAAGGCGCAGGCAGTGATGAACATCATTCTGGAAGAAGATTCCGAAATGTTGGATGAAGTGGTGGTGACAGGCTATACAACTCAACGCAAAGCTGACTTGACGGGTGCCATTTCGGTGGTTGATATGGACGAGTTGTCAAAGACCAATGAGAACAACCCGATGAAAGCCTTGCAAGGCCGTGTGCCGGGTATGAACATTACGGCTGACGGTAATCCGAGCGGTTCCACTACTATCCGCATCCGCGGTGTCGGTACGTTGAACAATAATGATCCGCTCTATATCATAGACGGAGTTCCTACTAAAGCAGGTATGCACGAACTGAACGGAAACGACATTGAGTCAATCCAGGTTTTGAAGGATGCGGCTTCCGCTTCCATCTATGGTTCGCGTGCAGCAAACGGCGTTATCATCATTACTACCAAGAAGGGAAAGGAAGGGAAGCTGAGCGTGACTTTCGACGCTTCTGTTTCTGCCTCCATGTACACGAACAAGATGGAAGTGCTGAATGCGGAGGAATACGGCAGGGCGATGTGGCAGGCATACGTCAACGATGGTCAGGATCCGAACACCAATCCGTTGGGCTACAAATACAGTTGGGGATATGATGCCAACGGTTATCCTCAGCTGAATGGCATCAGCATGTCCCGTTTCCTTGATTCAGACCATACCGTTCCTTCTGCCGATACAGATTGGTTTGACGAAACTACCCGTACAGGAGTGATTCAGCAATATAACGTATCTGTAAGCAACGGATCGGAAAAAGGTTCTTCTTTTTTCTCTTTGGGGTATTATAAAAACAAAGGTATTATCAAGGAAAGTGATTTCGAACGCTTTTCTGCCCGTATGAACTCGGATTACAAGCTGATAGGCGATATTCTGACTATTGGAGAACATTTTACATTGAACCGTACTTCAGAGGTACAGGCTCCGGGTGGTTTCTTGGAGAACGTGCTTCAGTTCAACCCCTCTTTACCTGTATATGACATCAACGGAAATTTTGCCGGTCCGGTGGGTGGCTATCCCGACCGTGAGAATCCGGTAGCTCGTCTGCAGCGTAATGCGGATAACCGTTATACTTATTGGCGTATGTTCGGTGATGCTTATATTAATCTGAACCCGTTCAAAGGTTTCAATATTCGTTCTACTTTTGGCTTGGACTATGCTCAGAAACAGCAGCGTATTTTTACTTATCCTATAACGGAGGGCAATGTCGCCAACGACAGAAATGCAATCGAGGCCAAACAGGAGCATTGGACCAAATGGATGTGGAATGCGGTAGCTACCTACAACCTGGAAATCGGCAAGCATCGTGGAGATGTGATGGCCGGTGTTGAGTTGAACCGTGAAGATGACAGCTGGTTTTCAGGCTATAAAGAAGATTTTGCGATTCTCACCCCTGACTATATGTGGCCGAATGCCGGTGTCGGAACTGCACAGGCTTACGGTAAGGCTGAAGGTTATTCTCTGGTGTCTTTCTTCGGTAAATTGAATTATACGTATGCTGACAAGTATTTGTTTTCAGTGACAGTGCGTCGGGACGGTTCTTCCCGTTTTGGCAGAAATAACCGTTATGCGACATTCCCTTCTGTATCAGCCGGCTGGCGTATCAGTCAGGAGAAATTTATGAAAAATCTGACGTGGTTGGATGACTTGAAGGTCCGCGCTTCATGGGGACAGACCGGTAATCAGGAAATTTCCAACATCGCCCGTTATACTATTTATGTTCCGAATTACGGTACTTCTGCTTTCGGAGGTCAGACTTACGGAACTTCATACGATATTGCCGGTGTCAATGGCGGAAGCATTCTTCAATCCGGATTTAAACGTGACCAGATTGGGAATGACGATATCAAATGGGAAACCACAACACAGACTGACCTTGGATTGGATTTCTCTCTTTTCAATCAGAGCTTGTATGGGTCATTCGACTGGTATTGGAAGAAGACCACTGACATTCTTGTACAGATGGCAGGTATTGCTGCTATGGGCGAAGGCAGTTCGCAATGGATCAATGCCGGTGAAATGGAAAACAAAGGTTTTGAATTCAACATCGGTTACCGCAATACAACCGCTTTCGGTCTGAAATACGATTTGAATGCGAATATCTCGGCTTACCGTAATAAGATTACAGCTCTTCCTGCTACTGTCGCTGCCAACGGAACGTTCGGAGGAAATGGAGTGGAAAGTGTAATCGGTCACCCGAACGGTTCACAGGTCGGTTATGTAGCCGACGGTATTTTCAAATCGCAGGAAGAAATTGACAATCATGCGACTCAGGAAGGCGCTGGGCTGGGACGTATCCGATGGAGAGACCTTGACGGCAATGGTGTAATCAATGAATCAGACCAGCAATGGATTTATGATCCGACCCCTGCTTTCAGCTACGGCTTGAATATCTATCTTGAATATAAGGGCTTTGATTTGACCATGTTCTGGCAGGGTGTTCAGGGTGTGGACGTTATCAGTGACTTGAAGAAAGAAACTGATTTGTGGAGCGGACTGAATATTGGTTTCCTGAACAAGGGCAAGCGTGTGCTTGATGCCTGGTCACCCACGAATCCGGATTCGGATATTCCGGCATTGTCCCGTGACGACATCAATAATGAAAAACGTGTGTCAACTTATTTTGTGGAAAATGGTTCTTTTTTGAAACTCCGTAATATTCAGTTGGGATATAATGTACCCGAAAAATGGGCACAAAAAATGAAGATGGAAAGACTCCGTCTGTATGTTAGTGCCCAGAATGTGCTTACAATCAAGAGCAAAGAATTTACGGGGGTTGATCCTGAAAATCCGAACTTCGGCTATCCGATTCCGATGAATCTGACTTTTGGTGTCAATGTTAGTTTTTAACCAATTAAAAATTGAGGATTATGAGAAAAATATTATATACGACTGTTTTGGGATTGGCTCTCGTTTGTGCCGGCTGCTCTGATTTCTTGGAAGACCAGGTGCCTCAAGGGACGATTGATAACGAAACATTGCAGAATCCTGAATATGTGGACAATTTGATAATTTCCGCTTATGCAATATGGATTACGGCGGAAGACATCAACTCTTCTTTCACAATGTGGAATTATGATGTCCGTTCGGATGACGCTTATAAAGGTGGAAACGGAACGGAAGATGGTGATGTGTTCCATACGTTGGAGATTTCACAAGGTATCATGACTACGGCCTGGAATATCAGTGACATGTGGCAGCGTCTTTACAACTGTATCTCGCGCGCCAATACCGCGTTGCAGTTGTTGAATCAGGTAGATGAAACAGTTTATCCGCTTAAGCAGCAGCGAATTGCAGAAATGCGATTCCTTCGCGGACATGGCCATTTTCTTTTGAAGCAGCTTTACAAGAAGATTGTTTTTGCGAACGACGAAAACCTTTCTCCGGAAGAATACAACAACCTTTCGAACACGACTTATTCGAATGATGAAGGATGGCAGTTGATAGCCGATGATTTCCAGTTTGCATACGACCACCTGCCTGATACGCAGGCAGACAAGGGCAGACCGACAAAGGCAGCCGCTGCCGCTTACCTGGCAAAGACGTATCTTTATAAGGCTTACCGTCAGGACAATCCGGAAAATAATGAAGTGACCGGCATCAATGCGGACGACTTGAAGAAAGTGATTCAATATACGGAAAAGAGCATCATGACTGCTGGAGGGTATGGATTGGAATCGGATTTTCATAACAACTTCCGTCCGGAGCCTCAGTATGAGAATGGGGTTGAATCGTTGTGGGCCATGCAGTATTCCATGAATGACGGAACAACTTATGGCAACTGCAATTGGGGATATGGTCTGATAGTGCCTAATATTCCGGGAGTGACGGATGGCGGATGCGATTTCTACAAGCCGAGCCAGAATCTGGTGAATGCCTTCAAGACGGATGCTGACGGCCATCCTTTCTTCGACACGTTCAATGACGCGGATTATGAGATGACGTCGGACAATGCCGATCCTCGTCTGTTCCTTACCGTCGGTATGTCTGGCCTGCCATACGAGTTCAATGAAAACTATATGATGGACAGAACATCCACGTGGAGCCGGAGCAACGGACTGTATGGCTATTACGTGACGTTGAAGCAGAATGTCGATCCGGATTGCGACTATATCATTAAAGGCAACGGCTATTGGGGCAGTTCGATGAATCACATTGTCCTCCGTTATGCGGATGTGCTGTTGATGCGTGCCGAGGCGTTGATTCAATTGAACGACGGTCGTATAGATGAGGCTGTAAGCCTTATCAATGAGGTTCGTAACCGGGCAAAGCAGAGTACGGCCATGATTTCAAATTATCCTGCCGATTATCACGTGATGTTTAACGTGCAGCCGTATTCGGGCGCATATTCGCAAGAAGAGGCTTTGAAGATGCTGAAATTTGAGCGTCGTGTGGAACTGGCGATGGAGTGCGACCGTTTCTTTGACCTGGTGCGTTGGGGAGAGGCAGCAGAGGTGCTGAACAAATACTATGCGGGGGAAGCTGACAATTGCACAATCTATACGAACGCTTCGTTTACCAAGAATAAAAACGAATACCTGCCCATTCCGTTTGCGCAAATCAGCGCAAGCAACGGCCATTATACCCAGAACTGTGGCGGTTGGTAATGTTTGACTTTATAAATTGAATATATGAAAACAAAGACAATGATAAACAAACTGTTCCTCTTGTCGGGGCTGTTTGTGACGGCGGTTGCATTTGGAGGATGCAGCGATGACAATACTTCAGACAATTTCCGGTTGGACGGCGATTGCTGGCTGACAGACTTGGCGTTGGATGAATATGAGGGGACAATCGACAACGAGGCTATGACGGTGACGGTGGGCGTTCCTGTGGGCTATGACACGAAGGCGATGGAGGTAACCGACGTCAAAGTGTCTGAAGGCGCTATGGCTTCCATGAAAGTAGGAGATGTGGCAGATTTCTCTTTCGCGCAGACGCTGCAAGTGACAAATGGAAATGCCTTTTTGGAATATACGGTAAATGTGAAGCATGACGAGGCGAGAATTACCGAGTTCCGGTTGAACGACAGCTATATAGGGGTCATTAATGAAGACGCTCATACCATTCTGGTGCGTGTCCCGACTGCTGTAGACATTACAAGCATGGTGGCTTCCATTACGACTTCCGAAGGAGCGGAAGTGACTCCTGCTTCCGGTCAGGCTATTGACTTCTCGCAACCGGTAGAGTTTACGGTAGTTTATAATTCCGCTACGACGGTCTACACGGTTACGGTGGAGCAATCCGATTCTCCAAGCGCTGTATATGTGGGCTTGGCTTCTTCCATCGACCAGCTGAATGCGGAAGAGAAGGAAGCGGCGACATGGATGTTGCAGAATGTGTCAAACTCTCAGTATGTGTCATTCGAGGATGTGCGCGCGAGTCGGGTTGATTTGAACGAATGCAAGGTGATGTGGTGGCACTTCCACGTTGACAACGGTTTGGATAATATGGATAAGTTTGATGCGGCTGCGCCGGATGCAATCAGCGCCGTTGTGAAGATGAAGGAGTTTTATGACAATGGAGGAAGTTTGTTGCTTACCCGTTATGCAACTTACTATGCGGTGAAGATGGGTGCCACGAAAGACGGAAGCAATCCGAACAACTGCTGGGGACAAGTGGAAGAAACAGGTGAAATAACAGGAGGTCCGTGGAGCTTCTTCGTAGACGGACATGAAGACCATCCGCTTTATCAAGGGGTGGTTGAAACGATTGACGGCAAGCAAGGCGTTTACACTTGTGATACGGGTTATCGCATAACGAACAGCACTGCTCAGTGGCATATCGGTTCTGATTGGGGCGGATATTCTACATTGGAGGATTGGCAGACTAATCACGGCGGCATTGATTTGGGATATGGCAGCGATGGTGCGGTTGTAGCATGGGAATATCCGGCAAATGCGGCCGGAGGACGTATCCTCTGTATCGGTTCGGGCGCTTACGATTGGTATTCTTATGGCGTAGACGTATCGAATGACCAATATCACGGCAATGTGGCGGCGATGACCCTCAATGCAATCAACTATTTATCCGGTGAATGATTAATTTTATAAACGACAATAATATGAAAACAATGATATACTCTTTAGCTTTGACTGCTTTGCTGCTGCCGTTGGGCAGTTGCAGCGATGAAGACCCCGTCTTGACGCAAAAGGACTGGGACGGAACAGCGACTTATTTCGCTTCGACCGACGAGATGACGTTCGGCACATATTACAAACCATACGTGGGCTATGTGGGCGACCCGATGCCGTTTTATGATCCGGTGGCCAAGGACTTCAAGGTTCTGTATCTTCAGGATTATCGTCCGAATGCGGAAACTTATCATCCCATCTGGGCGGTGAGTACGGCGGATGCGGCTTCGTACACTTCGTTGGGGGAACTGATTCCTACAGGAACGGTGTCGGAACCTGATGCTGCCATCGGGACGGGAAGTACAATTTATGATGAAGCGGAAAAGCTGTACTATACCTTCTATACGGGGCATACGGCGGGGCAAGAAGTGGTCATGGTGGCCACTTCCCCCGACTTCAAGGCATGGACAAAAAACAGGTCGTTCTATCTGGCGGGAAGCGACTACGGGTACAGCAGGTCAGATTTTCGTGACCCGTTTGTGTTTAAGGGCGATGACGGCGCATACCACATGCTGGTTTCCACGATGGAGGGAACGAAAGGCAAACTGGTTGAGTTCACTTCGCCCGATTTGAAGACCTGGAGTCATGCAGGCGTTTTCATGACCATGATGTGGGACCGTTTCTATGAGTGTCCGGACCTGTTCAAGATGGGTGACTGGTGGTATCTGGTCTATTCAGAGAAACATGCGGTAATCCGCAAGGTGCAGTATTTCAAGGGACGCACTTTGGACGAATTGAAGGCGGCCACTGCGAATGATGTCGTCACTTGGCCGGACAGTCACGAAGGCTTCTTGGATTCAAGGGGATTCTATGCAGGAAAAACCGCTTCAGACGGGACGAACCGCTACATTTGGGGATGGTGTCCGACACGCGCAGGAAACGACAATACGAATGTGGGCGCATCTCCGAACGAACCGGAATGGGCGGGAAATCTTGTGGCTCATAGGATAATCCAGCATGAGGACGGTACGCTTACCTTAGGCGCAGTGGAAGGCATCGACAGGAAGTATGCATCGGAGCAAGAAGTGAAGATTATGTCGCAGAGTGAGTCGGGAGTGGCGAATAACAATGGCGTTTACACGATGACGGGCGATTCATACATGTTGTTCAATAGGTTGCAGGTGCACAATAAAATCTCGTTTACGGTAAAGACGGCTTCTGCCTCTGACAAGTTCGGCTTCTCGTTGGTTCGCGGAACGGACTCCAAGAAGTATTATTCGGTCATAGTCAATCCGGAACCGGGAACAACGAGAAAAGTCAATTTTGAAGAGGAAGGCGAAGAGGGAAAAGGCTTCATCGAAGGCATAGACGGGTATGTGTTCAATACTCCATCTGACAATGTGTACAACATCACGGTCTATACGGACAATTCGGTCTGTGTGGTTTACATTAACGACGATGTGGCTTATACCAACCGTATTTACGGTATACAGAAGAATTGTTGGTCAATCAACAATTACGGCGGTTCGATTGAGGTGAGTGACATTAAGGTAAGCGTTCAGGAATGAAAGGAAACGGGCTGTTTGCTCACAGGCAATCCGGTGCTTTGTCCGAGGCAAACGCCTGCTTTTTCCGGTGAAAGGAGAAACGTGTCGGAATCTTATTTTCCAGACAAAATTTAACTTTAAAATGATAAGGTCGATTATTTGATTAAGAAATAATGAAAACGATGAAACATAGCGATTTGTCTGCCATCAGAAAAACATCCTGCATGGGGATTCTTTTGTGTGCCGGTCTTATAGCCAGTGCACAGGGAAACCTGCAGATCCGCCCTCTGGCCAACGAGCAGAACATTGTCCTTGTCAAAGAGGCGAAGAAATACTTGCTGCTCCCTGTGCAGGACAATGCGCCGGAAGGCAAAGTGTATATTATAGTGAACAATCAGCATCAGGGCGTGGCTGCGAACGTGCGTCTGGCGCGTGAGAAGGTGGACTATTATGTGCCGCTCGATTTGTCGGAATACGAGGGGCAGGACATCTCGATTGATGTGCAGGGAATGCCCGAATCGTCCCTCTGCTGGAAGAAGATAAGCCTGTCGGACACATTTGACACGACGAACCGTGAGAAGTTTCGTCCCGTTTATCACCACACGCCGTCCTACGGATGGATGAACGACCCGAACGGGATGTTCTACAAAGACGGCGTATGGCATCTGTATTTCCAGCACAATCCATACGGCTCCACGTGGGGAAACATGACTTGGGGGCATTCCACTACTACTGACCTTGTGAACTGGAAGTTCGAAGGCGATGCCATTCTGCCCGATGCGTGGGGTTCCATATTCAGCGGTTCGGCGGTGGTGGACTACGGCAATACGGCCGGTTTCGGCGAGGGAGCGGTGATTGCTTTCTATACTTCCGCAAAGTCTACCCCGTGGGGAGATACCCAGACCCAGAGCATGGCTTACAGTACGGACAACGGGAAAACCTTCACGAAATACGAGCACAATCCGGTCGTCACTTCCGTCAAGCGTGATTTCCGCGACCCGAAAGTTGTTTGGTATGCGCCCGGAAAGCATTGGGTGATGGTGCTTGCAGGCGGACAGGAGATGGAATTCTATTCGTCAAAGAATCTGAAAGACTGGAAATACGAAAGCAGTTTCGGCGCAAAGCAGGGTGCGCATGGCGGCGTATGGGAGTGTCCGGATTTGATCGAACTGCCGGTGGAAGGTACGAAGGAAAAGAAGTGGGTGCTGATATGCAACATCAATCCGGGCGGACCTTTCGGAGGCAATGCAGCCCAATATTTCGTCGGAACGTTTGACGGGAAGAAGTTCGTGAACGAATCGCCGACACAAACCAAATGGATGGACTGGGGAAAAGACCATTATGCCACGGTCACTTTCAACAACGCGCCTGCCGGACGCTGTGTGGCTCTCGGCTGGATGAGCAACTGGCAATATCAGGCGGTGCTTCCGACCATGCAGTTCCGTGGCTCGAACACCATTGCGCGCGACCTTACGCTTTACCGTCAAGATGGGGAGCTGCTGCTGAGATGCGCCCCTTCCGCTGAAATAGAACAGGCACGCGAAGGGAAGACCGTGATTCCTTCGTTCAAGGTGAGCGACTCTTATGAGCTGCCGAGTCTGATTGACGGCAATGAAGGTGCGTATGAGATAGACATGACTATCAAGAATGCGGGCGCGTCGAGAATTGCGTTCAATCTGGAAAATGGCAAGGGAGAGAAGGTGAAGATGTATTATGACGTAATGCGCAAGCAGTTTGTGATGGATCGCAGCGAGAGCGGAAAGGTGGATTTCAGTACAGATTTTCCCGCCGTTACGGTTGCTCCGACACCTGAAACGGATAACATCCGCCTCCGTCTGTTTGTCGACCGTTCAAGCATCGAGGCTTTTGGCGAGGAAGGCAAGTTCGTGATGACAAATCAGATATTCCCTTCGGAACCTTACAACAAGATGTCGTTCGTGTCTGTCCGTGGAAACTTCACAGTCAAATCAATGACGGTCTATCGAATTAATTATTAACCGTTAACCATTAACTGAAAATCATGACAACTGACAACAAGATGAAATATGGAAAGCTGGTTCCCGTCATGCTCTGCTTCTTTGCGATGGGCTTTGTTGATCTGGTGGGAATTGCGTCGAACTATGTGAAAGCCGATTTGGGACTAACTGACTCGGAGGCGAACATTTTCCCGTCGTTGGTGTTCTTCTGGTTTTTGATATTCTCGGTGCCGACGGGGGTCTTGATGAATAAAATCGGACGTAAGAAAACCGTACTGCTCAGCCTTGTGGTGACATTCGCATCGCTTTTGATTCCGATTTTCGGGGACAGCTATGGAGTGATGCTTTGTTCGTTCTCTCTGCTGGGCATCGGAAACGCCTTGATGCAGACTTCTCTCAATCCGCTTCTGAGCAACATCATCTCCGGTGACCGTCTGGCGAGTACGCTGACATTCGGCCAGTTCGTGAAGGCTATCGCTTCATTCCTTGCTCCTTACATTGCCATGTGGGGTTCTATACAGGCCATTCCGAATTTCGGCTTGGGCTGGCGCGTGTTGTTCCCTATTTATATGATCATTGCAGTCTTTGCCATCCTGCTGCTTTCCGCCACTCCCATTGAAGAGGAAAGAGCGGATAGTGCCTCAGGTTTCAAGGCTTGCCTGAAACTTCTCGGAAAGCCGTTCATCCTGCTTTCTTTCCTTGGCATCATGTGCCATGTGGGGATTGATGTCGGCACGAACACTACGGCTCCGAAGATTCTGATGGAACGTGTGGGGATGAGCCTGACCGAAGCCGGATTTGCAACCAGCCTTTATTTCATATTCCGTACACTCGGCTGTTTTTCCGGTGCGTTCATTCTGCGTGCGGTATCGTCCAGGTCGTTCTTCCTTATAAGCGTATGCTGTATGCTTCTGGCGATGGTCGGGCTGTTTGCGTTCGATTCGCTTGCCGTCATCTATGTATGTATTGCCTTAATTGGTTTTGGAAATTCGAACGTGTTTTCTATCGTGTTCTCGCAGGCCTTGCTTGCCGAGCCGGAGAAGAAGAATGAAGTTTCCGGACTGATGATAATGGGACTGTTTGGCGGTACGGTGTTCCCGCTGCTGATGGGGTTTGCCAGTGATGCGGTCGGTCAAGACGGTGCTGTTGCCGTAATGACGGTTGGTGTGCTTTATCTGTTGTTTTATACTTTGAGAATCAAACATTAATTTTATATCATCATGAATAACACGATTGTAGTTGGAATGGGTGAAGCACTTTGGGATGTGCTTCCGGAAGGCAAGAAGTTGGGCGGTGCTCCGGCAAATTTCGCTTATCATATCTCACAGTTCGGGCTGGAAAGCCGGGTTGTAAGTGCCGTAGGCGATGACAAGCTGGGCATTGAAATTCTGGACAATTTCCGTGAAAAGAAACTGAACGGCATGATTGAAGTTGTTCCTTATCCTACGGGAACGGTGCAGGTGGAACTGGATGCAGAGGGAGTTCCCTGTTATGATATCAAGGAGGGCGTGGCATGGGACAACATTCCTTTTACTCCGGCTTTGGAAGGCTTGGCACGTCAGACACGTGCGGTATGTTTCGGTTCGCTGGCGCAGCGGAGTGTAGTTTCACGCGAAACCATCAACCGTTTTCTTGATGTGATGCCGGAGGGAGATGGACAGTGTAAGATTTTCGATATAAACCTGCGGCAGGGATTCTATACCAAGGAGATTCTCTGCAACTCGATGCGCAAGTGCAACATTCTGAAGATTAATGATGAAGAGTTGGTGACTGTCAGCCGTATGTTCGGTTATCCGGGCATTGACTTGCAGGACAAGTGTTGGATTCTGCTTGCCAAATACAACTTGAAGATGCTGATTCTGACCTGCGGCGTGAATGGAAGCTATGTGTTCACTCCAGGGGAAGTTTCGTTCGTGGAAACTCCGAAGGTGGAGGTGGCAGATACAGTAGGTGCGGGCGATTCGTTCACCGCGACCTTTGTGGCAGCCATTCTGAATGGCAAGCCTGTTGGCGAAGCGCACAAACTGGCTGCAGAGGTTTCGGCTTATGTCTGCACGCAGAACGGAGCAATGCCTGTCCTCCCCGATTATCTGAAAGATAAGCTTAGATAAAGCGTCGGTCCAGATGCCTGTGTGCAGAAAACACAAAAACACAGTTATTGTACCTGATTAAAGTTTCTCGAGTACTTATTTCTGTGTTTTTGTGTCTTTTGCATTAATTGTTAAGGGCATCCTTGGTAAAATTGCCGGCATTCTCTTTTCCTTCTGACATGCTGGATGGAAGTTTCTTTTTGGGAATGATACCCAGTTTCCTCAGTTTGTCGGCCTGGCTGATGACGTTTCCTTTCCCGTCGGCAAGTTGGTTTCTGGCGGTTTCGTAAGCTCTGGAAGCAGTATTTAGAGTGTCCCCGATTTTCTCGAACGTTTCGGTAAAGCTGACGAGCTTGTCGTAGAGCATGCTTCCGCGGTTTACGATTTCCTGAATATTCTTGAGCTGGTATTCCCGCTTCCACAAGTCCAGTGCCATGCGCAGGGCCGCTATCAGGTTGGTCGGACTCATCAGCACCACTTTCCGCTGGTACGCATAGTTCCACAGGTCATGGTCTGTCTGCAAAGCCAGCAGATAGGCAGGCTCGTTGGGAATGAACATCATCACAAAGTCGGGTGCCTGGGCATCGTATCTTGAATAGTCCTTCCGGCTCAATTCGTCGATGTGCGTCTTGACCGAATTCAGATGCGCTTTCAGGTATTGGTCGCGCTTGTCCTTGTCCTCACATCCTACATAGTTGGCGTATGCTGTCAGCGAAACCTTTGAGTCGATAATGACCTGACGGTTGTCGGGATATTTGACCAGAACGTCCGGCTGCATTTTTTGTCCGGACTCATTTTTGAGCGGTTCCCCGTTTTCGCCTTTCAGAAATTCCTGGCGGAAATATTCTTCTCCTTCTCTCAGCCCGGAACGTTCGAGAATTGTTTCAAGAATCATTTCCCCCCAGTTTCCCTGCATTTTTGAGTCACCTTTCAGCGCACGGGTCAGATTGTTTGCCTCGTCGCTGATCTGCCTGTTGAGCTGCATCAGTTCCTTGATGCGGTCTTCGAGCGAGAAACGCTGTTTGGATTCCTTGTCATAAACTTCCGCTACCTGGTGCCTGAACTCTTGCAGGTTGTCGCCGAAAGGCTTCAGCAGGGCAGCAAGGCTTTCGGCGCTGAGCTTGTTGAAACTCTCTGTTTTCTGCTGGAAAATGCGGTTGGCGATGTTTTCGAACTCCAGCTTGAACTGATTGTGCAGGTTGGCTATTTCCTCTTTCTGCTGTTCCAGCTTTTCATTCAGGTTGCGGTTTTCCGTTTGCAGCGCGGCTTCCCTTTGCCGGCTTCCGTTCAGTTCTTTCACAGCTTCGTTCAATTGCATTCGAAGCAGTTCCTTTTCGCGCTTTTCCTGTTCCATCAAGGCTCCGGCCTTCTGTTCTTCCGCCTTCAGCAAATCTTGCGCGTGCGTCTGCTGCATTTGGATCTGCATGTTAAGAGCCGCGGTCTTGCGCGCTGCGGCAAAATATCCGGTAATGACTCCGGCGGCAAGTCCGATGAGCAAAAAGACCATTTCCATAGCTTCCTCCTGCTCAGATTCTTTTCAGTTCCTTGTAGAGCCGTTGTATGGGAAGTCCCATAACGTTGAAGTACGAGCCTTCCAGTCGGGTCACGCCGATAAAGCCGATCCACTCCTGCACTCCGTATGCTCCGGCTTTGTCCATCGGGCGGTAATTGTTTACATAATGGGTGATTTCTTCTTCGCTGAGCGTGTCGAACGTGACATCCGTTGTAGCCGCGAACGTGCGTTGCATTTCGGCTGTAGTGATACATACGCCGGTGATTACCTGGTGTGTGCGTCCCGATAGCAGGCGGAGCATCCGGCAGGCATCTGCCTCGTCTTTGGGCTTTCCGAGCACTTGTCCTTCAAGGCAGACGATTGTGTCGGCTGTGATGATCAGTTCGTCCGGTTTGATAGACGGGCGATAAGCGTCGGCCTTTTCGCGGGCGATGTACATCGGAATTTCTTCTCCCGTTAGGTTCTCGGGGTAGCTTTCGTCGATACCCGGAAGTATTTTTACTTCATAGTCTATTCCAAGCCCCGAGAGCAGTTCGCGTCTGCGCGGAGAGTTTGAGGCAAGTATGATGTGATATTTCTTCAAGTTTTTCAGTTCCATATCCGTTAAAGCATAGTTAAAGCAGTTAGATAAGCTAGAGGAGGCAGAGAAGCATCGGCTTCGGCCTGCCCCTGCAAGCAGTTTACCATCCGAAGGCCTCCTGGTGCGACATCCATTTCCCCTGGGCGCGGAGCACCTGCTCGATTACGTCACGTCCGCATCCGTAACCTCCGTTGCGGTGAGAGATGTATTTGCAGATGGCCTTGATTTCGGGGGCTGCATCGGCAGGGCAGCAGGGAAGGCCCACCAGTTGCAGTACCTCGTAGTCGGGAATGTCATCGCCCATATAGAGCACTTCTTCTGGCTTGAGGCTGTATTTCTGGAGCAGTTCGTTGTATTCTTTGGTTTTGACCGCGGCTCCCAGATACACATCCTTGATGCCCAGTCCTTCGTAACGCTTTCTGACGGCTTCGGTCTTTCCTCCGGTGATGATGGCCACGTGCAGTCCGCATTTTACGGCCAGCTGGAGTGCATAGCCGTCCTTGATGTTCACCGTGCGCATCGGGTCGCCGTTTGGGTGAAGCCCCACGGTTTCACCGCTCAGCACACCGTCTACGTCGAAGAATAAAGCCTTGATTTTTGTGAGATCGTAATTTATCATCTTGATGTCATTTTGTTGTTGAGTTCATACGTATGGATGCTCCGGCTTATCATACCGTATAGGTCAGCCAGTTCCGGTGCCTCTTTCTTTAGAATGTCCAGGTGCCGGCCGATTACATTCCGGTCGTTCCTCCTGGCCGGACCGGTCTGCGCTTCCAGCGGCGGCAGTTCGTGTATTTTCCGTGCCGTTTCGTCAATCAGCGGGAGCATAGACTCGAAGGGGAGTCCATGGGCAGCAAGCAGCCGGTCGCAGAGGGTATACATGTGGTTGGTAAAGTTGCATGCGAATACGGCTGCGATGTGGAGATACCTGCGCTGCTCGGATGAAGCTTCATAAATTTTCGGACTGACTCTTCCGGCTACTTCTTTCAGCAGGCAGGCATCTTCTTCTGAGTTCGCCTCAATGAAAAAAGGAACGGCAGAGAAATCAACAGCTCGCTGCTTGCTGAAAGTCTGCATCGGATAGAGCACCCCGTATCTGCGAATCTTGCCTTTCCATACGTCCATCGGCATGCTTCCGGCAGTGTGCGCATACAGCGCGTCGGGATTTCCGCTGCATGCGAGCCGTGCGGTGACATCATCAAGCGCGTCGTCCTTGACCGAAACGATATACAGATCCGCTTCGCCCGATATTTGTGTCAGATCGGTCGTATAAGGGCAGTCCGCTTTTCGGGCGAGTGTCTGCGCAGACTCTTGCGTGCGGCTGTATACTTGCACGATGCGGCATCCCTTCTGCATGAGCGCGGGAGCCAGACAGGAAGCGACATTTCCTGCTCCCACGAAAACGATGTTGAAATCCGGTCTTTCCATAAGTCAGCGTGTAGATAAGAAATAAAGCAGGATTCCGATGATCAGCAGTGCAGCAGGAAGCAGGTAGGCCGACATTTGCCCGAGCAGTGAGATGACCAGCCCGATGTTCTGTATCAGCCAGATTCCGGCAAGAATGATTCCAACGGACTTGTCACGTTTGAACCACAGGAATATGACTGACGCATAAAGCAGCATGGTGTCTTTCTGCATCACCCAGGGGAGTCCGGCGCTGCTGAAATGAATCAGCTTGTCCAGCAGATACAGTATCCCCATCACCACAAGGAAGACAGCCGTAGCTTTGTAGGTGTCTTTATTGTTCGTTGCCGTTGCCATTGTCTTCCCTGTATTTGTTGATATGTACCTTTTCCCACCGCAGGTGGCTTTCGTCGAAAGGCTTTCTTTCCATTCCCTTATGGCCGACCGCGATGACTGACAGCACTTGAAGCTGCAGGGGAATGTCCAGCAGTTCATGAATATATTCGTTTGCCGGCGTTCCGTCGGCTGTATACCGTTCGCGCACCTGTATCCAGCAGCTTCCCAGATTCAGGTCTTCTGCCTGCATCAGGATCATTGTCGAAGCTACCGACGCGTCTTCAATCCATACGTCGCTCAGGAGCGGATCGCCCATGACGACGATAGCCAGTGCAGCGTCTTTCACGAACGCTGCGCCAGCGGCCTTGCATTGCGCCAGCTTTCCGAGCGTTTCCTTGTCGTCGACGGCGATGAACTGCCAGCTTTCCGAACGTTTGGATGTAGGCGACATCAGCGCTGCCTTGAGCAGCGTGACCACTTCGTCCTGTGTCAGCTCTTCTTCTGTAAATTTACGCATGCTCCGTCTGCGCTTGACCAGTTCACTGAAATTCTCCATAAAAAAAGTGTTTTGTCCCGACAAATATACTTCATCCGTTTCAAATCCTCAAAAAAAAAATCTAAATTTGCATTGTATGGCACTCCGTTTGGCTACATATTATCATGCCGAAGATGTCCCGCCCCTGCCCGGTTCGAATGTCTTTTATTCCGTTGAAATGCTTCAGGCGTTGCAGCAGACTAAAGGTTTCCGTCCGGTGCTGCTCGTGGCTTACGAGGACGGCCGTGCGGTGGGAAAGCTGCTCTGCATCACGCGGCGCAGCCTGCGCTTCCGTTTTTTCTTTACAAAAACATACGTGTACGGCACCGGCGAATATTTCCCTTCGTCATACCGGAAGGATGAGATCTTCAGGGAGCTGCTTGAATACCTGACCCGCTGCTTCAAGGACCGTTCGTTTCTGCTTGAGTTCCGCAATCTGGAGGAGTCATTGTTCGGATACCGGCATTTCCGTGAGTGCGGCTACTTTCCGGTCCGCTGGATGCGTGTGCGCAATTCGATACACGGAAACTGCATAGACAAGTGGATGAGCATTTCCAGAAAGCGTCAGATAAACCGCGGGCTGAAGGGAGGGGCCGAGATGGATATCGCAAGGACGGAAGCCGAAGTGGAAGAATTTTTTGCTCTGCTGAAGCGTTATTATTCGTCCAAGATTCATCGTTATCTTCCGGGCATAGACTTTTTCTTTTCTTTGCTGAGGCAGTCGTCCGAGCGTTCGAAGATCTTTATAGTCAGGTATAAGGGCAAGATTATTGGCGGTTCGGTCTGCTTGTTTTCGGCTGACGACGCGTATTTGCTCTTTTCGGGCGGTTTGCGCAAGAGCTATCCGCTGCTGTATCCCGGCGTGCTGGCCGTCTGGAATGCGATGGTTTATGCACACAACCGCGGCTATTCCCATTTTGAGTTTATTGAGGCCGGACTTCCTTTCAAGAAATACGGTTACCGCGATTTCATTCTCCGTTTCGGGGGCAGGCAGATGAGCAGCCGCCGCTGGTTTCGCGTGGGGTGGGGATGGCTGAACAGGCTTCTGACCAAACTTTATGTCTGAAAGAATAAGCCCTTTCCGACAGGTATGCAAAACGCTTTTTTCCTGCGATATGCTGCATCTCCAGCCTGGAGATATACATGTTCAGGCTGGAGATGTATATCTTTAAGTTGAAGATATATGTTTTTAATCTGGAGATAAAGAATGTTTCGGGCTGCCTGCGGAATCGCATTGCGGAGGGTGCCTTTTCTTGCTGTTTTGCCAAAAAAAGATGAGGGGTCAAAAAAACGGTGAAAAGTTTCTTTTTTCAGCACATTTTTCTTTTCTTTGTGCAATGTTATTGCATAAAACTGAAATCTTAATACCATTAAAACAAACTTTGTTATGAAAATTTCTCATATCGAACATCTGGGCATCGCTGTGGAAAGCATCGAAAATGCCCTTCCTTATTATGAAAACGTCCTTGGGCTGAAATGTTACAATATAGAAACTGTGGAGGACCAGAAGGTGAAGACCGCATTTTTGAAATGCGGAGAAACGAAAATCGAACTGCTGGAACCCACTTCTCCCGACAGTACCATCGCTAAATTTATTGAGAAGAGAGGTATGGGCGTGCATCACGTGGCCTTTGCCGTGGAAGACGGTGTCGCCAATGCGCTGGCCCAGGCTGAGGAGGCCGGAATCCGTCTGATTGACAAGGCTCCGCGGAAAGGTGCGGAAAACCTGAACATCGCCTTTCTGCATCCCAAATCGACGATGGGCGTGCTGACCGAACTTTGCGAAAAATGAAATGATGCGGGAGGTATCTCCAAGCCTGCTCCGAAGGGGAGGCTCGTTGGCCTTCCGGTTTAAATTAACAATAAAAACAGAATACCATGAGTAACCAACTTGAAAAAGTAAAAGAATTGATCGATCTGCGTGCCAAAGCCCGTTTGGGAGGAGGCGAGAAAGCCATCGAAAAGCAGCACGCAAAAGGAAAATATACAGCCCGCGAACGCATCTCCATGTTGCTTGATGAAGGCAGCTTTGAAGAAATGGATATGTTTGTAGAACACCGCTGCACGAACTTCGGTATGGAAAAGAAGCATTACCTGGGCGACGGTGTGGTTACGGGATACGGAACAATCGACGGACGCCTGGTGTATGTGTTTGCGCAGGACTTCACCGTTTCGGCTGGCTCTCTTTCCGAAACCATGTCGAAGAAAATCTGCAAGGTGATGGACATGGCCATGCGGATGGGCGCTCCGATGATCGGTTTGAACGACTCGGGAGGCGCGCGCATTCAGGAGGGCATCTGTGCCTTGGGAGGCTATGCGGAAATATTCCAGCGCAATATTCTTGCTTCGGGCGTGATTCCGCAGATTTCAGGAATCTTCGGCCCGTGTGCGGGAGGAGCCGTTTATTCGCCGGCACTGACTGACTTTACGCTGATGATTGAAGGCACGTCTTATATGTTCCTTACGGGTCCGAAGGTCGTAAAATCCGTAACCGGAGAAGACGTGACGCAGGAGAACCTGGGAGGTGCGAGCGTGCATTCAACCCGTTCGGGCGTGACTCATTTTACGGCTTCGACGGAAGAGGATGGTCTGGCGCTGATCCGGAAACTGCTGAGTTATCTGCCTCAGAACAATCTGGAAGAACCGCCATATGTAGACTGTACCGACCCGATCGACCGCCTGGAGGATTCGTTGAACGAAATCATTCCCGACAGTCCGAACAAGGCGTATGACATGTACGAGGTGATCGGCGCAATCGTGGATAACGGCGAGTTCCTCGAAGTCCAGCAGGATTTTGCAAAGAACATCATTGTCGGATTCGCGCGTTTCAACGGACAGTCGGTCGGTGTGGTGGCAAACCAGCCCAAGACGCTGGCGGGCGTGCTCGACTGCAATGCATCGCGCAAGGGAGCACGCTTTGTGCGCTTCTGCGATGCGTTCAATATCCCTATCGTTTCGTTGGTTGACGTGCCGGGATTCCTGCCGGGAACGGGACAGGAATACAATGCCGTTATCCTGCACGGGGCCAAGCTGCTTTATGCATACGGTGAAGCCACAGTTCCTAAGGTGACCATTACTTTGCGCAAGTCTTACGGAGGCTCGCACATTGTGATGAGCTGCAAGCAGTTGAGGGGCGACATCAATTACGCATGGCCTACTGCCGAAATCGCCGTGATGGGCGGAGCGGGAGCCGTGGAAGTGCTCTATGCGAAGGAAGCTAAAGAGGCTGCCGATCCGAAAGCGTTCATGACAGAAAAAGAGGCGGAATATACCAGACTGTTCGCCAATCCCTATAATGCGGCAAAGTATGGATATATCGACGATGTAATCGAACCGCGCAATACACGTTTCCGCATTATTCGTGCCTTGCAGCAGCTGCAGACCAAGAAGCAGACTAATCCTGCCAAGAAGCATGGGAATATTCCATTGTAATGACAAACTTTAAATGAAGATGATTATGAAGAAACCGAAAATCGGAATATTTCTTTCGCTGCTTCTGTTCGTGGGCCTGGTGTCGTGTACGGGAAGCAAGACCGAAAGCAAGCTGGTCATCAATGAGGTGCTTACTGACAATGTGAGCAATTTTCAGGATGATTATGGCGTTCACAGCGGTTGGATTGAAATATTCAACAAGGCATTCAAGACGGAAAATCTGGCAGGCTGCCTGATAAAGGTGAGCTCCGAGCCGGGGGATACCGTCACTTATTTCATACCGAAGGGGGATGTGCTGACCAAAATGCCGCCCCGCCAGCACCTGTTGTTCTGGGCTGATGGAGCGCCGCGCAGGGGAACGTTCCATACAAATTTTGTGTTGAGCAAGACATCTGACAATTGGATCGGATTGTATGATTCCGGACGGAACCTGATGGACGAGGTGGTCGTTCCCGGAGGACTGCTGAAGCCTAACCAGTCGTATGCGCGTGTTACGGACGGTTCTGCCACATGGGAAGTGAAGGATGACAGTGAAGAAAAGTATGTCACTCCGAGCACCAACAACCAGACCATTGAAAGCAATCCGAAGATGGAGAAATTCGAGCAGCACGATCCGGTAGGGGTCGGCATGACTGTTACTGCAATGTGCGTGGTGTTCGTGGGATTGATCCTGCTTTACATCTGTTTCCGCTTTGTCGGCAAACTGGCTGTCAAGCTCCGCAAGCAGAATGCGATGAAAGTTCACAACGTAACCGACAAGACGGAAGCGAAAGAACGGGGCTTCGGAGAGGCTCCGGGCGAAGTGATAGCAGCTATCACAATGGCATTGCACGAGGCTCAGGGAGCCGATCATGACGTGGAAGAAACGATCCTGACCATCAGCCGTGTGAAGAGAAGCTATTCTCCGTGGAGCTCGAAGATTTATACCTTGCGTGAAACCCCTCATAGAAAATAACCTTTAATAATAGAAAGACATGAAAGAATATAGATATAAAATCAACGGAAATCTTTATAAAGTGGCTGTGGGAGATGTTGAGGAAAACCACGTGCGCGTGGAAGTGAACGGCACAGCCTATGTGGTGGAGCTTGAAAAGAAGAAAAGCCCTAAGATAAAACCTGTGCTGCGCACCGCTTCTACGTCGCCGGCAGCTCCTCCTCCCGCCATCAGCCGTCCGGCTCCTATCGGCGGAAAATCCGGAGTCAAGTCACCGCTGCCCGGTGTGATACTCGAAATTAAAGTGAAGGAAGGAGATGTAGTGAAGCGCGGACAGACTTTGGTTGTGCTTGAAGCCATGAAAATGGAAAATGACATCAAGGCAGACCGTGACGGAAAAGTGACAGCCGTCAAGGTGAGCAAAGGAGAGTCAATTCTTGAAGGTACTGATCTTGTAATCATCGAGTAGTTATGGGCGATTTTCTTAATTTTCTTCAGAACAACCTTGCCGACTTTTGGACCTATACGGGGTTCTATAATGCTACGGCAGGACATGTGGTGATGATTCTGGTCGGCATATTCTTTATATATCTTGCCGTAGCAAAAGAATTTGAACCGATGTTGCTGATTCCGATCGGGTTCGGTATTCTGGTTGGCAATATTCCTTTCAACATGGATGCCGGCCTCCAGGTGGGCATTTATGAAGAGGGATCAGTGTTGAACATCTTGTACCAAGGGGTTACTTCGGGATGGTATCCGCCGCTGATATTTCTCGGTATCGGTGCCATGACCGACTTTTCAGCCTTGATTTCCAATCCGAAGCTGATGCTGATCGGCGCTGCCGCTCAGTTCGGTATCTTCGGCGCGTATATTGCTGCCTTGTGGCTTGGGTTTGATCCCATGCAGGCTGCTTCTATCGGCATTATCGGCGGTGCCGACGGTCCGACGGCCATTTTCCTTTCTTCCAAGCTGGCACCGAATCTGATGGGAGCCATTGCCGTTTCAGCTTATTCCTACATGGCGTTGGTTCCGGTGATCCAGCCGCCGGTGATGCGTTTGCTCACGACGAAGAAAGAACGGCTGATCCGCATGAAGACTCCGCGTGCCGTATCTCATACGGAAAAGGTGATGTTTCCGATTATCGGTCTGCTTCTGACTTGCTTTCTGGTGCCTTCCGGACTTCCGTTGCTGGGAATGCTCTTCTTCGGCAACCTTCTGAAAGAAAGTGGTGTGACACGCCGCCTGGCAGAAACGGCTCGTGGTCCGCTGATTGATACGATTACCATGTTGCTCGGATTAACGGTGGGGGCTTCTACTCAGGCTTCGGAATTCCTTACATGGAACTCGCTTAAGATTTTTGCTTTGGGAGCGTTCTCATTCATTGTGGCTACAGCTTCGGGTGTTCTTTTTGTCAAGATTTTCAATCTGGTGTTGAAGAAAGACGACAAGATCAATCCGCTGATTGGAAATGCCGGTGTGTCTGCCGTACCGGATTCGGCACGTATTTCGCAGATTGTAGGAGCTGAGTATGATCCTACAAATTATTTGTTGATGCATGCCATGGGGCCGAATGTGGCCGGAGTGATCGGATCGGCTGTTGCAGCCGGTATTCTGCTGGGATTCTTGATATAATGGAATAGTCATGTCAGCAGCGGGGTGGCAAGGGCGCAGGCTTCTTGCCACCCCGTTCTTTTATGCGTAGCTGTGAAGTCCGGCCATGAAGAAATTGACGCCGAAATATGTTATCAGCACTGAAAGGAACGCGATGATGCAGAACCAGTGAAAGAACATCGGCCTTTTGAAGTAGGGAAGCGAGTCTGTATGGAATGCGGCAGAGTAAATCATCAGTGTGATTAGTGCCCAAGTTTCTTTGGGATCCCATCCCCAGTAGCGTCCCCATGAAACATTTGCCCAGACTGCGCCGATGAAGATTCCTGAAGCGAGCAGAAAAATCGCGGGATACAGCAAGATCCGGTTTATGATGTAGAGTCGTTCGACCGCTTCATTCTGTGTTTTTCCTGCATATCGGATGATCAGGGCTGCCGTACCGTTTAGCATGAGAAAAGCCAGTAGCGCATACGAAATCATGATGGTCAGCACATGGATGCTGAGCAGCGGTGATGCAAGTACCGGCATCAGCGGAGTGATGGGGGGATTTGACTCTCCAAGCATGGAAACAAGCAGGGAGAATCCGCAGATGATGAAGCCGAAGGCAATGGACATCTCAAATCTCTTCCTGAAGAGCAGGGAAATCAATGAAGCGCATGCCGCCATAGCCTGCATCGTTTCAAATCCGTTTGAAACAGGAATGTGTCCGCTGATATAGCTGCGCAGTCCGATCAGTATCGCAAGAAAGACAAACAAAAGGCCGAGCAGTGCAGACTGGATCATGGATATCCGTTTTTCGGTTTTGCTTTTCAGGGTCTGGTTTCTTACCAGCTTCCGGCAGTTATGGATGAATGCGAAAAGGCCGATTACCAGGCAGCAGAAGGCAGGAATCTTGGTGTAGTTCAGGCTGTTGTAGAGCTTTTCTGCTTCAATCTGCCTGTCGGATGGAAGCGTTCCGCTTGCTGTTTTCTGCTGGTATTTTCTGATTTTGCCGGCGATTTCCCTAATCGACGCTTCGTCGTTTCTCATCACCTGCTCGCTCAGAAGTCCCAGGCTTTTCCGGATAAAGAGCCATTGGTCTGCCGGCAAGTCGTCAGGAAGCCGGTCCACAGGGGAGAACCAGCGTATCTTTCCGTTTTCCCGGCAGGGAAATATCCTCAGCATGCTTCCTGTCGCCACCATGCTGATCAGATTGAATTTTTCGTTGGCTTCGTTTATTTCCCGCTTGTATTTTGTATCTTGTTCCAGCCCGCTGTCTTTTAGTTTGTATCCTTCCGCTCCGAAGAAATCGTTCAGACAGGCGTATTGCCCTTTGATGCCCAGCATTCGCTGCACGGCTTTGCTTTTGATGCGGATGATCGGCTCCGTTTTCCAGTCGTCGTAGAAAAAGAACCACCCGGTAAGCACCTGTTCTCCGTTCAGTCCTTTATAGTTGGATTTTCCGTATATCTTGAGAGTGAAATCTTTCGCTAATGTTTGCAGCGGGCAGATCCTGTCTTGGTGATAAAGATAAATGCCATTTATGCTTGATGCCGATTCCTTAGACAGGTGCTTCGGTTGTTCCGCAGCAAATGCTGTGAGTGACGGGCAAAGCAGCAAGCATACGGCCGTTGATGCTTTTCGCAAAACCGGATGGCGCAGCAGTCGGCGGAAGGCACTGTGTCTTTGGAAGAAGAATCCGCAGATGGAAACCAGAAGCAGAAGATATCCGGCATATGTAATGGCGATTCCCCATGGATCATAAGATACGGCAAGGGTGCTTCCTTTCATGTCCTTGTCGTAAGAGGACTGGTAAAAGCGGTAGTGACGGTAAGAAAAGATGTTGTTCATGGAAATGTCTGCTTCGATGGCGTTTCCGTTGTCTGTAATGCGGATACGGCTTGTAAAATCCATTGGAGCGGCACTTCCTTCGTAATAGTCGATGTAGAAATCAGTCAGTTGGATCTGGAAAGGGAAGCTTTCTTCCTTATGCGACGCGGCAAACGAAGCCGAAGGCCGGTCGCCGACACGCAGATGGATGCTTCCCTGCCTGCCGTTCAGGTAAGTGGCAAAGGCTCCTGCCAGAATGACGAGGAATGCAAGATGGAGCAGGAGAGAGAACGGACTTTTCTGCAATTTCCGCTTGAAGATATAAATGGCGGATGCAACTGCTGCCGTGCCCCATGCGGCGATGAATAATGGTGAACTGTAAATGGAAGACGATCCGGGAGAAGTGCCTCCCGTTTTTTCCAGAACTGTGGCGGCTATCATTAAGATGATTAGTGCTCCGGCCGTTCCGAAACAGAGGTGTTTGATAATTCTCATTGTAAGTCTGTTGTTGGCGTTTATTCCCGAAAAACGTCCCGTCGCTCGGTTGCGGATAAAAGCTACGGGACGTTTGGGAAACGGCAGGATGCGGCAGAGTGCCTGTGCTGAGCGGAATCATTTGCGAGCCCGTTTGCATCTGGGCATATAACGGCGCATCCTTGTTATAGGGGTTAGATGGAATCGATGAACTTTACGATTGCGTCACGGTCTTCTTTGGAAAGCTGGCGGAATTTTTCTGTCGTTTCATAGGCATCGCTTTCCTTGCTGGTTCCGTGCCACATGATCGCTTCGGTCGTGGTACGTGCGCGGCAGTCGTGAAGACGGTCTGCATACTCGGCTCCCGTACATCTCTGGTGTAGTCCGCGCCCCCAAAGCGGAGTCGTGCGGCACCAGCCTGTGCGGATGTCATTCTGCATATGCAGCTTGTGCTGGATCATGTCTGAGTAAGGCCATATTTTCTGATTCGGATAACGCGGCAGTTCGTTGGCTGTTGATCCGGTAAAGAAGCCTGCCGGATCGCGTATCTCGTCGTTTCCGGTTGTCCAGCTTGGCTTGTGGCAATAAGCGCAGCCGATTTGTTCGAAGAGTTCTTTTCCTCTCAGCACTTCTTCATCGTCTATATTGCGTGCGGCCGGTACCGCCAGCCCTCTGTGCCATACCATCAGATCGATGTAGCTTTGGTCTGATATCTCAGCTTCAAGGCTGGTAGCGTTCAGGTAATTGAGGATGTTTTGTTCCATGTCGGCTGTGTGCCAGTCGCTGTGTTTCTTTTCCGGATCAACCTGCGCAATGTAATCGGCAAATCCAGCCTGTACGTCCGGATCTTGTGCGGCAGCCTTTGCATAGTATCCGCCAGCATCCTTATAGTGATATTTCCGGTCGCTTCGTGTAACGTTTGTAATGTTCCAGAAAGCATTTGCTCCGGCCGCATCCTGCAATGGTCCGCGGCTTAGTGCATACGTGAAACGGTACGGATACTTCTTTCCGTCGGATGTGGCTTCCTTGCTTGTATATTGGTTTGTCCATTCGCCGTTCTGAAAGAAAGCGGGATTGATGCCGTTCTTCAGATAACCGTCTTTTTCTTGCTTTGCATATTCCGCTTTCAGATCCTCGTCGCTGATGGCATCGAGCAGCCCTGTTCCGTAAATGCCGATGGTCGATTCCAGACGCACTTCATAGCTTCCCATGTTTGCATCCGACAGAACGCCTTCATTGTAAGCGTAAACAGCGTCTTTAGGCAGTGTCACTTCCGGATATCTCAGACTGTAAGTTTCTCCGTCGGGAAACTTGTTTCCGTATGCGTCAGTATATTCATGCCATGTCAATATGACTTTTGATTCATCGAGGGGAGCCTTGAACGGAACAGTCGCGTGTCCTTGAGGCATTCCTGCAAGCCAGTTGACATATGCATTGGTTGAAGGATTGTATACAACCAGCAGATAGCCATTGCCCATGTCGTTTGTTTGGAACGGACCGTCGGGCTGGCTTTTGCCATGTCCGTATCCCGGATGGCAATGCATGCATGAGCTTCGTACGTAAGTCGGGCCTAAACCGCCGCGTACACCGTCGGGGTTGCTGACAAACACTTTTTCAAAAAGCTGTTCGCCTCGCTTGAATGACAGGGTCATGTCTGCATTTTCTACCGCCGGTGTCGGCTGTTCGTATGCGGCGGATGTTGAAATGAACGCGGTTCCCAGTTCGCCGCCGGTGTAATACCATTCCGGCAGTTCCTGGTTTTCCTGATTGTTTTCCGGATCAGTAGCCGGATTTTCATCACTGCAGGCTGTTAATCCTGTGAGTAATAGTGTACTGAGCAAATAAATTTTTTTCATAAAACAACATTGAGTCAGTTATAAAAGATGGGTATGTCATCTCAAAGCTTTTGCTTTGAGATGACTTTGCAAACGGTGCGCCGTGCTGCGTGCAGCCGGGAAAATCGTGTGCCGGTCCGATAACAGTCGAATGGAGGGCTGCACGCATCTTGTTGTGCTGCACGCAGAACGACCAATGCATGGACGCTTCGGTATCAATTGTTCTGGATAGCGTTCATCACTTCATCCAAAATATCGTTTACATTCTGGCAGGCTTTTTGTGCGGCCAGATTCACTTGTTCGTATTGCGGATCGCGGGCTGTGGATGCAAACGGCTCTTTCATGTTTCCGATGGCTTCGATGGCTCCCTCGATGGTATTGATGACTTTCGTGTCCAGTTCCGGGTCGACGGTTTTGATGTAGTCGCTTAACGAGTGTTCGACCGGCTGGATGTAGTTTTCTGTCACTCCATTTTCCGTTTGATACCCCATGTAGGCGGTGCGGACACTCTTCAGGTTGTCGATGAAGTCGGTGATTGAGTTCAGTGCATACGGAGATTCGATGTAGTTGGCATCGTTTTCCACACCGTTGCCGATCGGGTTGCCAATTTTTTGTCCTCCCACTTCGTCAGCAATGTCTTGGGCGCCTACCAGCAGCTCCTGCACAGCTTCTGCATATGATTTGTATTTGCTTCCGCCCTGTCCGGCGTTTTTCATCGATTCGCCGTAATAGAAAGTCGGTTCCAGTTCTGCGTCTGCCAGATAAGTCCATTTTTCAGAAGATTCGCTGTATGTGCCTTCGTCTGCCCATGAAATCTCCAGGCGTACACACTGGTTGCGCAAGTCATCGGCTACAGCGGCCATATAATAAAGCTCGTTTGCAGTGAATTTGCCTGCCGGGCGCGGACTGGTCTGGTCGGTTGTTGCGTTTGCCGGCTCAAACAGCATGTATTCGATGGCGTGAAATCCCAGCAAGCCTTGTCCCAGGCTGTTGCTCACATAGGTGGCGGCGCTTTCTTCGTCTTTCATCTGTGCCATCTGGCTTTCATTGTTCAGCATGTTCTCCATCGCTGTCTTGTCCAGCGGCCAGGTATCGATATGCGGATCAATATTGTAGTCGGCGGCAGCTCCGTACAGCCATGCTTCACTTAGCTCCCAGTAACGGCGGGCAGTAATCCATTTCTCTCCGGCTTGCTTTACCATGTCCTCCGTCAGGTTTGAAGGGCCTGCGTTGCACATGGCGCGGCATGCGTCGGCCAGCTCGATTGCAGCGTCAGCCAGTCCTTTGTATGTAGGGACGACCGACTTGTTCACATAGTCTTCAATGACTGCCTTCAGCGCCTGTTCCTGTTGGCTCAATTCTTCAGGTTCCGGAGTGTTTTCGTTGTCACTGCAGGCAGAAAAGCCTGTCATGAAAGATGCACCCAGTACCATGTACGCAGATGCCATCAATACATTTTTCATTTTCATTTTCGTTCTGTTTTTTTGTTATCTGTATCTGATCATTCATTTTATAGATTGAAAAGTCCTGCGTAAGCGATGCCGAACGAGAGAGCAGGTTCGTTGTTGTATTGCTTTTTCAGGAGCCCTATAGCGTATTCCCCCTTGATGACAATCTCCTTCATCGGATAGTAGTTTATGCCGGCAGCGATGCGGTGGCGGCTGCACCAGTCATATTTCAATACGTTTCCTGCCATCTTGTGCATGGAATCGTAGTAGTCGTAGCGTGCAAACACATAAAACTTTTGTTCTTTTTGGCGCATCTTGCTGATTTGGGAGAATATGTCGTATCCGGCTTCAATGCCTCCGGCGATAGCGTCAGAAGCTACGTTTTGTTTGGGCGACGGAGCGTCGTCGCGGTATTTCTTGTTGACGGCTGTGATGGCATCGGCATCAGAGAGGTGCCCGTAGTCGAAGTTTCCTCTGACAACCCAGTTGTGCGCATTGTAGTGAAAGTCGAAAGCTCCGATTCCCACTGTTCCTTTGATGTCTTTATATCCAGCTTTCGGTTCGGTCAGGTGGTTATTGAAAGAATTGCCCACATATCCGCTTAATGAAAGGCGCAGTCCGGGGACGGAGAAATTGTCGATGCGGAAAGCCCCCGCTATGGAATTGCCTATCTTGAATTCGTAAGGGCTGGCCGCTCCGTCTTTGATCCAGTTTTCACGGCCGAAGCGGTCGGAGTCAAGTCCAGGCATCAGCATGGCTTCATATCTCCAGTCGCCTGCCTGCCCCCAGATGCTGACGCCTGTTTCGTGCCATGTGCAAGGCAGAATCGTGTTTTCTCCGGCGGGCCGGTAAACCCCGAAAAACTCTGTAGGAGTGTGGTGCATGTTTGTTCCGCCTACAGGAACGATCATGTGTCCGATTTTGATGTTGAACTGCCGGCAGAAGGATTTCTGGATCCAGAACTGTTCGAGGGCAACCTCTCCGCCTCGTTCGATTTCGCTTTCGTATTCGCCTCCTTCTTCGTCTTCAATCTCGACGGCACTTTCGGTGCCTCCATGCTCGAATTCGATTTCAGTGCCCATAGTCCATCCTTTGCCGAAATCATATCCGAAGAAGAGCACAACATGCGGCAGGTCAAACCGTCCGTGCTTGCTGTTGCTGTTTCTGTACTTTTCGGCATCTGTGTATCTCAGGTAGTTGTCACTGAAGAAGTTGCGGCTGTATGCCGCTTCGCCGTAGCCTCCGATTGTGAAGCGTGATTTCTTTTTGGCAGGCTGTTCCTGCTTTTCATCCGCTGCGTCTGAATGGTTGTTTGCTGATTCGCCTGCTGCGAACGCATGTGCATAACATGCTGCAAGAATGAGGGAGAATAAAAATACTTTTCCTTTCATTTTTCTTCTTTGCTTTTTGTTGTTTTTAACGGAAGCAAAGTTATGGGGATGCAGAAAAGCGGACAATACCTATATATAGGTAAAAAAAGATATTAAATACTAAAGAGTAGGTATGATCGGTTGCCGGATTTGGGATTTTATGCTGTTTCTGTTTGTTATATCGTACTTCTTTCTTATATTCGTGACTGTATTTTAAACCCCGTTTTGTATGAATTCATTAAATTATGGCATCATCAGTTCTTTGTGTGCGCTGGTAATCGGTGTGCTGCTTGTGGCGTGGCCCGATGTGGCCGTTACTTATCTGGTGATAACGATTGGCGCGCTGTTTCTTATTCCCGGGCTGTTCGGGATCTTTTCCTATTTTTATGTACGGCGGAAGATGAGGCAGGAGAATGTGCGAGTGATATTTCCTGTGGTTGCGCTGGGCAGTGCCTTTCTCGGGTTATGGCTTATTCTGACGCCGGCCTTTTTTGTGACTATCCTGATGTATGTGCTGGGTGTGCTGCTTCTGCTGGGAGGGCTGAACCAGTTGTCAGGGCTTTTGGTTGCCAGACGGTATTTTGCAGTTCCTTTGGTGATGTATTTCATGCCAGTGCTGATTGTGGCATCCGGTCTGGTTGTCTTGTTCAATCCGTTTGAGGCGGCCATGGTTCCTTTCATCATGCTGGGCATATCGTTTATCGTTTATTCGCTGACAGACGTTGTGCGCCTTATCCGTTTCCATAAAAAGGAGGCTAAGATTCAGGACGTTACGCCGATAGAGGAAATAAAGGAAGATTGATCTTGGCAGAAGCTGCGCGAAGGCAGAGAGAGCGGATGCTGAAGATTGCATTGAGGCTCGGCTCCGTACCTTCGCGTTTTCATGTTTTTTATCCGATCATTGGCACGAGGTATTTGGTAAGCAGATAGCCTCCTCCCACCAGCCATACATAAAGCAGTCCGGCCAGGACGAAGGGGCGTGCTCCGGCTTGCTTGAACTTCTCGATGCTGGTGTCTGTTCCGAGTGCGGTCATTGCCATGGTCAGCATGAAGGTGTCGATGTATTCGATGGCACCGTTCAGCGGAATCTCTTTCACGCTCTCCACTCCCAGCGCATATTGCAGCAGCGAGTTCAGGCAGATTATCCCGATGAATCCGAAAGCGAACCAGGGTATGGTGATCTTGCTTTTTTCGGCCTTTCCCTCGGGTGAAGCCTTTTTGCGTCCGGCCAGTGCAAAGCTCATGATTACGAGTACGGGAGCCAGCATCATCACACGGATCATCTTTGTGATGGTGGCCGTTCCGGCTATGCCAAGCGTATCGGTAGGATCCATTGCGTTCCCGGCTCCGGCCACATGAGCGACTTCGTGCAGGGTGCTTCCGGTATAGATTGCAACCCCTGTGTCAGTCAGTCCGTCGAGGATTCCCGTGCGGTACATGATCGGGTAGAGGAACATGGAGATGGTTCCGAAAATCACGACCGTAGATACGGCAATGGCCGTCTTGTGTCCTTCGCATTTCACTACAGGCTCGGCTCCAAGCACGGCGGCCGCACCGCAGATGGCACTTCCGGTAGAAGTCATCAGTGAAGTGTCCTTGTCCATTTTCAGCAATTTTCCCAGCCATATTCCTAAAAAGATAGTCCCTGCCACGATGATTGTGTCGATGATAACCGCAGGAAGTCCCACGGCGGCCACTTGGGTCAGCGTGAGGCGGAATCCGTAGAGCACGATGCCTGCGCGCAGGATCTGCTTCGTGCAGAACTTGATGCCGGGAACCCAGGTTTCGGGCAGCTTGTTGCGCAAGCTGTTGGCATACAGCATGCCCAGAATGATGCCTACAATCAGCGGACTGAATGAGAGGCTTTTTACGAACGGTATTTCGGCGATGTAGAATGCCGCAAACGAAAAGAGGGCGATCAGCAGAATGCCGTGCAGCGTGTTGGCTCTGTTTCCTTTTTCAAACATATCGATAATCGGTTTTAAGTTGTTTTTTCCGCCTGCAAAGGTAGGCCTTTTCCATGAATTGTCCTATTCACATTTTTTTATGGGGTATAATCAAAAGTAATAACGGGATAGAGGTTTGCGAATTTTGCGTATCTTTGCGTCTGCTAAAAAGAAGACAGAGAATATGAAGAAACTATTGCATTCGTGCGTTGCGCTCGCGTTGTTTTCCGCCATGATTGTGGCCGGATGCGGAGAAGAGAAAAAAGACATGTCGATGAAAATGAACAACCCGCACAATATCCGTGGCGTAATCAGCTACAAGCGTTCGTTCGGCGACCTGAACGATGTACAGTTGGCTACGGCGAAGAAAATCGGCATCCGTCCGATGGAAAGCCGTGAGAGTGCGGCCGAGATGGAAGGCCGGTTGGTTGAAATCGCGCCTTGCGAGCTGTATGGCATGGACTCGCTTACCCATTCCATTCCGTTCCTGATTCCGCAGGCCAGTGCGTTGCTGGATACGATCGGGGCGAACTTTCTTGACTCGCTGGAGAACAAGGGACTGAATCCGAACCGTGTGATCGTGACCTCGGTGACACGCACGAAGGATGACGTGAAGCGCCTGCGGCGTACAAACATGAATGCTTCGCTGAAGTCGTGCCATTTCTATGGAACGACGTTCGACATCAGCTGGAAGCGTTTTGAGAAGGTGGAGGATCCCGACGGACGCCCGATGCAGGATGTCAGTGCGGATACGCTGAAGCTGGTGCTTTCGGAGGTGCTGCGCGACCTGCGCAAGGCCGACCGGTGCTATGTGAAGTATGAACTTCGCCAGGGATGTTTCCATATTACCGCACGCTAACCCCCGCAGGCTATGTTCAGGTATTTCATTTATTTGGCATACGACGGCACGAACTACCATGGCTGGCAGATGCAGCCTAACGGTGTGAGCGTGCAGGAAACGCTTGTCAAGGCTTTGGTCACTTTCTTGCGTGACGATGCGATAGGAGTTACGGGAGCCGGACGTACGGATGCCGGCGTGCATGCACGTCTGATGGTGGCGCATTTCGATTTGGAACGGATGGCTGATCCGGATCTGATGGCTGACAAGCTGAACAGAATCCTTCCGCCCGACATCTCCGTATATAAGGTGCGCCGTGTCCGCCAGGATGCGCATGCCCGCTTCGATGCCACCTACCGCACTTATAAGTATTATGTCACCACACGGAAAGATCCGTTCAACCGGATGTATGTGTGGCGGATATTCCAGCGGCTGGATTTCGGGCGGATGAACGAGGCTGCGCGCACGCTGCTGGAGTATACCGATTTCACAAGTTTCAGCAAGCTCCATACGGACGTGAAAACCAATAACTGCCGTATCATGCAGGCCGCCTGGGAGCAGACAGGCGAGGATGAATGGGTTTTCACGATACAGGCCGACCGCTTTTTGCGCAACATGGTGCGCGCCATTGTGGGCACGCTGGTGGAAGTGGGGAGAGGCAAGCTCTCGGTGGAAGGCTTCCGCCAGATCATAGAAAAGAAAGACAGGTGCAGTGCGGGGACATCCGCTCCGGGAAACGCCTTGTTTCTGGTAGACATAGGCTATCCGGATGCCTTGTTTGTGGACTGCCCATAAAAATGTGCCGTCAGACGAACCTCTTCACTGGAGTGATACGATCTCCTCACTGGAGTGATGCGATGTCTTCACTAGAGTGATACGATCTCTTCACTGGAGTGAAGAGGTAAAGGCAGCGGCACATTC
>NZ_JANRHN010000003.1:0-203426 GCF_024733745.1 Bacteroides sp. ET225
GACCGTCCTGAAGTTCTGCAATGACCAGGCCGGTGAATTGCTGGGGATTTCCATGAAGCATTATAATGTCAAGTTTGCAACGGTATAATCAACTAGAGCCATCGTCCGAATAATAAGATTGACTATCACCGACATACGAGATATCGTGCATCTCCGTCAAACGGCCTTCGTTGTCGTATTCGAAAGTGATGATGCACATGTCATAAGAGTCGGGATGAGCACATTCCACGCTGGTATGTTCCAAGCGCACCAGACGTTTGCCTTGCGAAGAAAGTGTCCCACCGTCTTCGGTCGTTCCTTTCTGTTCCACCGTAATGGTGACAACATCGTCCCCGCACACAATTTCAATCTTCGCCTTGCGGTCTTGCCCGGTCGTGTTCTTCTTCAATGTCAGAGTCAGGGTGTATTCACCCGGGCCACCGCTGTAGGCACTCAACGACAGCCAGTCCACCGAACTGCCTCCCTCGGCCCGGGAAGTGACGGGAATGACGGAAGCCGTCCAATCCGCCGCGGCGGTGAAGTGTATGCCGCCGGAGTTATCCGTTGTTTCATCGGCATAAATGGTTTGAGATGTCTGCGTTCCCTTTGTCAGCATGATGCTGCCATTGACTTCTTCATCATCACTGCAAGCGGCCAATCCAAACAGCAGGAACAAGGCCCACAATGTTGTTTTCCAATCAGTCTTCATAATCATATATGTTTTAGGGTTTCAGTCATCATTAGTTTATAAGTTTCACATTAGAGGTTACGCTTTCAGTGACAGCATTACCTCACAAGACCGCACATGCTACTAACACGATCAAACGTTGCGGTGATACTTGCGGCAACATTGAACCAACGGATCATGTACTTCCCTACCTTCGTAACAATGACCCGAACCATCATAACGGGCGCACGAAGCACAGCAGTTGTAGAGTGGAGCATCTGACTTGCTCCTGCTTCCACCATTTCCCGCAATATCGGCCATTACTGCCGGCACGATAATTATTATCAAATAAACAATCAGAACAATCGAAGCAAGCATAATTGCCACCCCCAAGAACATCCAAAGGAAATAGGCCGCGAATATCAGCAGGAAGAAACCTCTCCAGCCTACATTCCGCAAAAGTCCGGAGAGAGTGGAAGCAACGGAGTTCATGTACCATATCCAGACAAAGAACACCATGGCCAAACATCCGATAATGCCCAACACCATGTTGGCTATGGAGTAGAAAGTATTGCCAAGGACGGTAGCCGACACGAACCAGTACCTGTCCACATTATAACCGCACACAAATTTCAGTGTATATAATATAATGAAGTAGGCCAAGCCTGCATACACTATCCACGAAACATGCTTCATAACCCTCCGGGTATGTTCTTCTGTATCGAATCCCCAGCGGAATATGGCGAACAGGGGAAAATAGAGGGAGAAATATACCAGAAAGCCCAGCAGCTTTATCCACCCGGAAGGAGGCAGGTTCTTTGCGCCGACGGTAAGGAAGGTATTCTCTCCTTGCCTGCCCTCGAACATGGCACCTTCTTTCGAGATAACGTACTGCTCCTCCACATACAGCGGTTCTCCATCGTCGCCTATGTCTACCTTGGCCCATCCGTCCGAGGGCTTGTCCACCTTCAGCTTGCCGGTATCCAGCCAGCGTTCCCCTTCCTTCTTTTCAGGCACCAGCGAAGGGTCCGCTCCATCTTCGGGATACATCACCATCTGCTCCGTTCCTCCTGGCTTGTCATAGAAACCCATGCCCATCTCCCAGTTCAGAGAGTATCTGACAGTCTTCAGCAGAGGCTCGTAGTTTTCCATGCCTGACACAGCAAACATAGCCCAACCGCATACCAGCGAAACGACCAACAGCAACAAGGCTCCTATGGCTCCCGGCAAATCCAATTTCCTTCTTTTCCACTTTCCCATACGTACATTCATTTACAGGATACATTATCCATCTTTCCATACAACAAAGAAAGCGGTTTTAGAAATACAGGAAATCACAGGAAACAGTGATTTTAGCCGCCGGAACACATTTTTTCAGGGAAAAGCAGCACATTGTTCAAGCCAATGCCTCAGAGCCTGCATCTCATCCAGCCGGACACTTACAGGCTGTTCCCGCTGATTTCCCGGTTCAGTTCCTTTTCTGATAAATGACGGTTTTGCCGTTCAGTTCATAACTTAAATTTAAAGGCCAAACAAGTTTTGTTCAATGCAAGGGCTGTTCCTACAGCCCTTTGCCTTTCGCCTCGTTCCAGATGGCATCCATTTCTTCGAGCGACATGTCTGCCAGGTTCTTTCCCTCTTTTATCGTATGTTCCTCCAGATAATTGAAGCGGCGGATGAATTTCTGGTTGGTGCGTTCCAGCGCATTGTCGGGATTTATCTTATAGAGGCGGGCTGCATTGACCAGGCTGAACATCACATCCCCGAATTCAGCTTCGGCCTTGTCTTTGTCCATCTGCCCCACTTCCGACTCAAACTCTCCGATTTCCTCCTTCACCTTTGTCCATACCTGCTCGCGCTCTTCCCAGTCGAAGCCCACGTTGCGGGCCTTGTCCTGGATGCGATAGGCCTTGATGAGCGACGGAAGCGCTTCGGGCACTCCGCTCAGCACAGACTTGTTTCCGTCTTTTTCCTTCAGTTTGATCTGCTCCCAGTTCTCCGAAACCTTTTCGGCCGTATCCGCCTGCACTTCGCCGAACACATGCGGGTGGCGGAAGATCAGCTTGTCGCAGAGCTTGTCGCAAACGTCCTTGATGTCAAAGTCGCCGGACTCGCTCCCGATCTTGGCATAAAATATCACGTGGAGGAGCACGTCGCCCAATTCCTTGCAGATGTTTTTCTTGTCATCCTTCATCAGCGCGTCGCAAAGTTCATACACCTCCTCAATCGTATTCGGACGCAGGCTTTCGTTCGTCTGCTTCCGGTCCCACGGACATTTCACTCTCAGTTCGTCAAGCACGTCCAGCAGACGGCCGAACGCCTCCATCTTTTCTTCTCTTGTATGCATATCCATCATTCAATCAATTTAACAGTGCAAAGCTACGGAGTTTCCGACAAAAATCGTTGCCCGTAAACGTAAAAATAAATAACTTTAGCCACAAAAGAAACAAACTTCGCCAAATATGGACAAACAGAAAGTCGCCTTAGTGCTATCCATGGGCGGTGCCAGAGGAATCGCCCACATCGGTGTCATCGAAGAACTGCTCGCGCACGGCTATGAAATCACCTCCATTGCGGGAACTTCGATGGGAGCGATTGTCGGAGCCATGTATGCCACAGGAAAGCTGGAAGAGTGCAAACAATGGATATGCGGATGGGACCGGAAAAAGATGTTCTACTTTGCCGACGTGAAGCTGAACCGTGAAGGCATGGTGAAAGGAAACCGCTTCATGCAGGAACTGCGGCAGATTGTTCCCGACGTAAGCATCGAGTCGCTTCCGCTTCCGTATACGGCCCTTGCAACCGACATAATCAACGAATGTGAAGTTGTGTTCGAAGCGGGAAACCTGTTCGATGCCATACGCGCGTCGATATCCATCCCCATGGTGTTCCATCCTTTCAAAAGAGACGGCAGAACGCTCGTAGACGGAGGGCTGCTGAATCCTCTTCCCCTGCGCCACATACGCCGCACGGAGGGAGATATCGTGATAGCCGTCGACGTGAATGCCGCGGGAGAAGCAAGGCCCATCCCACATCTGAGCCCCTACCAGCTGCTCACCGCCTCGTCGCGGATGATGATGCAGGAAATCACGCGCAACGAACTGCGCAACCTCCCGCCCGACATACTGATAAGCATCCCTGCATCCCGCTTTGAGATGATGGAATTCTACCGCGCCAAAGACATCATGGAAGGAGGACGGGAAGCGGCAAGGAAAGTTCTGGAAAACAGATGAACAATCCGTCGGACACGGCTGGAAAGTCCGTTCCACACTGTGGATTATACATTCCACGATGTGGAATATACAAACCGCATCGTGAAATACAGAATCCACGATGCGGTTTACAGTTTCATACGGTTTGCTTTTACGAAGCCGGACCGATTTGCTATACTTTCCATGCGGCGATGCGGTCCATGGCCTCCCGGCAATCCTCGCGGCTTCCGAAGGACGTAAACCGGAGGTATCCTTCACCGCTCGGACCGAACCCTACTCCGGGAGTGCCCACCACATGCACATCGCGCAGCAGCCTGTCGAAGAACTCCCACGAACCGATGCCGTCGGGGGTCTTCACCCACAGGTAGGGCGAGTTCACTCCGCCATAAACGTTGAATCCTGCACGGCGGAGGGTATCACACATCAGCTGCGCATTGCCCATGTAATAGTCTATGGTTTCTCTGACCTGCTTCCGGCCTTCCGGAGAATAGACGGCCTCGGCTCCGCGCTGGGTTATATAGCTTGTTCCGTTGAACTTGGTGCATTGCCTGCGGTTCCACAGACGGTGCAGCGGCACACGGTTTCCCTGCCCGTCAGTGCCGGACACTTCTTTCGGAACGACCGTATATCCGCAGCGCACGCCCGTAAATCCGGCGGTTTTCGAAAAGCTCCGGAACTCAACCGCACACCCTCTCGCCCCTTCGATCTCGTAAATGGAATGAGGCACGTCGTCTTCGCTGATAAAGGCCTCGTAGGCAGCGTCAAACAGAATCAGCGAACCGTTTTCCAACGCATAGTCCACCCACTCCTTCAGTTGTGCGCGGGTCAGGGTCGTACCTGTGGGATTGTTGGGATAACACAGATATATGATGTCTGCCCGGCGTTTCGGAAGTTCGGGAATGAAGGCGTTTTCCGCCGTACAAGGCAGGTAGACAATGTCGCTCCAGCGCCTGTCGGAAAGAAGGCCGCCCGCACGTCCGCCCATCACATTGCTGTCCACATAGACCGGATAGACGGGATCGGTTACAGCCACCGTATTCCGGCTTCCCAGAATGTCTGTGAAGTTCCCTGTATCGCTCTTCGCCCCGTCACTGACAAAAATCTCATCCGCCGACAGACCGATTCCCAATTCGCCGAAGTCATGCCGCACGATGGCTTCGCGCAGAAAATCATATCCCTGCTCCGGACCGTATCCGTGGAAACTTTCCGCATGTGCCATCTCATCCACCGCCCTGTGCATCGCCTCGACAGAAGCCTGCGGAAGGGGACGCGTCACATCGCCGATGCCCAGACGTATCAAACGGACTTCCGGATGGGACGCCTTGAACGCACTGACTCTTTTGGCTACCTCCGAGAAGAGATAGTTTCCCGAAAGCTTTATGAAGTTTTCATTTACTGATACCATACGACTAACTTATTTCTATTACACCATCGAAAACCTTTACGGCAGGCCCGGTCATGAACAGATGGCTGCCCTCTCCCGTCCAGCGGATATGAAGGACGCCGCCGTCCATCACAACATCCGACTCGTTTCTGCAACGCCCCGCAAACGAAGCGGCCACAGCCGTAGCGCAAGCTCCCGTACCGCAAGCCTGAGTAATGCCGGAACCGCGCTCCCATACCCTCATCCGGATCTCTCCTTCGCCAATCACCTGGGCAAACTCCACGTTCACCCTGTCGGGGAACAGCGGATGACGCTCCAACGCCGGTCCCACATCCTGCAAGGCAACCTGCGAAATGTCGTCCACGAAAATCACCAGATGCGGATTTCCCATCGACACGGCAATCCCCTCCGCATAAGGAAAGCCATCGCCCAAAGTCACCGGATGAATGTCGGCAGGAACTCCCATATCCACGCTGACACGGTTCACCACACCCTGCTCCGGAAACAGACGAAGCACTTTCACCCCCGAAAGCGTGTCAAGCAGAATCTCGGTTTTGCCGGTCAGCCCTTTCTCGTAGAGATATTTTCCTATGCAGCGGCTGGCATTTCCGCACATCTTCGCCTCCGATCCGTCGGCGTTGAATATGCGCATGCTGAAATCCGCCCTGTCCGACCGGCCGATAAGCACCAGCCCGTCGCTTCCGATACCCGTATGCGGACGGCTCCACTCCACCGCATACCGTTCAGGATCGGGCAGCGGATACTTCATCACATCAACATAGATGTAATCGTTGCCCAGCCCCTGCATCTTTGTAAATTCAATTTTCCTTTCCATAAATCAATAAGCATCTTCATGCACTCCGGCCACAGCGCGTCCGCTCGGCTCGTTCATATTCTTGAAAGCCTCGTCCCAGGCCAGGGCCTCAGCCGTGGAGCATGCTACGCTCGGCACACTGGGCACGCTGCGCGCGGCACTTTCGCTGGGAAAATATTCTTCGAATATGCTGCGGTAATAATATTCTTCCTTGTTGCGCGGAGGATTCACGGGAAAACGCTCCGCGGCATGCGCCATCTGCTCGTCCGACACCGCTTTCGAGGTCATCTCCTTCAGCGTGTCGATCCAGCTATACCCCACTCCGTCGCTGAACTGTTCCTTCTGCCTCCAGAGCACGCTCTCGGGCAACATGCCGGCAAAAGCCTCGCGCACGATCTTCTTTTCGATGGTCTTGCCCGGACACATCTTAGCGGCAGGATTCAGGCGCATGGCAATGTCAAGAAACTCCTTGTCGAGAAACGGAACGCGGCCTTCGACGCCCCATGCCGCCAGCGCCTTGTTCGCCCTCAGGCAATCGTACAGATAAAGCTTGGAAAGCTTGCGGAGCGTTTCTTCATGGAAGGCCTTCGCATCCGGCGCCTTGTGGAAATAAAGATAGCCTCCGAACACTTCGTCCGCCCCTTCTCCGCTCAGCACCATCTTGATGCCCATGCTCTTGATGACGCGCGCCAGCAGATACATCGGCGTGGAAGCCCGCACCGTTGTCACGTCATACGTTTCGATGAAATAGATTACGTCGCGCACTGCATCCAGCCCTTCCTGGATGGTATAGTTGATTTCATGATGCACCGTTCCGATATGGTCGGCCACTTCCTTTGCTTTGGCCAGATCGGGAGCTCCTTTCAGACCGATGGCAAACGAGTGAAGCTGGGGCCACCACGCATCCTTCTTCCCGTCTGTTTCAATGCGCCTGGAAGCAAACTTCTTTGCTATGGCCGAGATGACCGAGCTGTCCAGTCCTCCGGACAAAAGCACCCCGTACGGCACATCGCTCATCAGCTGCCTGCGCACGGCATCTTCAAGTCCTTCGCGCACGCTCCGTACAGAAGCGGGATTATCTTTCACTGCGTCATAGTCCATCCAGTCCCTCTTATACCAGCGCACCGCCTTTCCGGTGCGGCTCGAGTAGCAATGTCCGGGCAGAAAAGGCTCGTAACGCTCGCAATAGCCCTCCAAGGCCTTCAGTTCACTCGCGCAATACACTTTTCCGTCCGCATCATAGCCTATATAGAGCGGAATCACGCCGATCGGGTCGCGGGCGATGAGAAACTCATCCTTCTCCTCGTCATAAAGCGCAAAGGCAAAGATGCCGTTCAGTTCTTCCAGAAAGTCAATGCCTTTGTCACGGTACAAGGCAAGGATCACCTCGCAGTCGCTTCCGGTCTGGAACTCATAGCTTCCGGCATACCGCCTGCGGATGTCGCGATGGTTGTAGATTTCTCCGTTGACAGCCAGAATCTGCTTCCTGTCGGGCGAGAAAAGCGGCTGCTTTCCGCTTTGGGGGTCAACGATGGACAAACGTTCGTGAGCAAGGATAGCCGACTTTCCGCAATAGATGCCGCTCCAGTCCGGCCCGCGGTGACGGATTTTCTTCGCCATCGCAAGAGCCTTGTCGCGGAGAGCCGGTGTCTGCTCCTTTATATTGAATATTGCTGCAATGCCACACATTTTTTAACGAACAATTAAAGGTTGATAATTTCAGGTTCTTCTTTCTTATTTGGCCGAGAGGTAGGCATCGATGTCTGCCGCAGCCTGTCTTCCTCCTGCGATGCAGCGCACCACAAGGCTCGCTCCCGTAGCGGCATCCCCCGCCACGAACACGTTTTCGGGAAATTCGGGATGCCGGGGTTTCAGGAATCCCATGGCCAGCAGCACAAGGTCAGCCTTCAGAATCTCTTTCTTCCCGGTAGGCTTCATGACAGGGCGACCTCCGTCGGGCGAAGGAATCCATTCTACCTCTTCCACCTCCACGCCGCATACACAGCCGTTCTTTCCGATAAAACGGGTAGAAGACAAGCACCATCTCCGCTCGCAGCCTTCCTCATGGCTGCTGCTGGTCTTCAGCACCAAAGGCCATTGCGGCCATGGAGTGGCAGGATTGCAGCCCACCGGAGGCTTCGGCATGATTTCAATCTGAGTGACGCTCAAAGCCTGCTGGCGGTTGCTGGTTCCGATGCAGTCGCTTCCCGTATCACCTCCTCCGATAACCAGCACGTGTTTTCCCTTCGCAGTGATGCGCTCTTCCTTTGCAAAAGTCTGCCCCGCAAGCACCCGGTTCTGCTGCGCAAGCATCTCCATGGCGAAATGAATGCCTTTCAGCTCACGCCCCGGAATATCCAGATCGCGGGCCTGCGGTGTTCCCGTGCAGATACAATATGCGCTGAAACCTTCGGGAAGCCTGGACACATCAATGTCAGCGTTCACCTTGAACACAATCCCTTCCGCTTCCATCACGGCGATTCTGCGGTCGATGACCGACTTGCTCAGCTTGAAGTTCGGAATGCCGAAACGGAGAAGGCCGCCCACATATTCCAGTTTCTCGAACACCGTCACCTCATAGCCGCGTCTGTTCAGCTGGTTCGCCGCAGCCAGTCCCGCCGGTCCCGAACCGATGACAGCCACCTTCTTCCCGTTCCGTTCATACCGGCGCGGGCGGATATAGCCTTCGCGGAAAGCCGCTTCCACCACCGCCGCCTCATCCTCACGGATTGTAACAGGAGCGTCCATGGTCAGTTTCAGCACACAACTCTTTTCACACAATGCCGGACAGATGCGGCCCGTAAACTCGGGAAAGTCATTCGTGCGGCTCAATATCTTGTAGGCTGTTTCCCATTTTCCCTTATACATGGCATCCTGAAACTCCGGCGGACGGTTGCCCAGCGGACAGGCCCAATGGCAGAAAGGCACGCCGCAATCCATGCACCTCGAAGCCTGAAGTTTCCGATCGCTTGTATTCAATGTCTGTTCCACCTCGCTGAAGTCGGCGATACGTTCATGCACCGGACGATAGCCGGCCTCCTGCCGCGGAACACTCAAGAATGCTTTAGGATTTCCCATATCTCATATCTGTTTTTGATTCGTTTAGTAACTCTGTTAATAATCGCGTTGCACTTCGGCTATCTTTTGCTGCAGTTTGCGCATCTGCTCCTCGGCGAGCACCTTCTTGTACTCGATCGGAGTCACCTGAATGAACTCCTCGACATACCGGCTCCAGTTGTCGAGCATCGTGCGCGCAAGCCGGGAACCGGTGTACAGGTAATGCTGACGGACAAGTTCATGCAGCTCCTTCCGTGCCGTAGAGTCTTCGAGCAGCGAAAGCTCCACCATCTCCATGTTGCAGAAATAATCGAAATTACGGTTCTTGTCCCACACATAGGCCACACCGCCGCTCATGCCCGCAGCAAAATTGCGCCCGGTTTCACCCAGGACAACCACGCGTCCGCCCGTCATGTACTCGCAGCAATGGTCACCCACTCCTTCCACGACAGCTATCGCGCCGGAGTTGCGCACAGCAAAACGCTCGCCTGCACGTCCGTTGATATACACTTCTCCGCCGGTAGCTCCGTACAGAAGGGTATTCCCCGCAATCACGTTCTTCTCCGCATCAAAATTGCTCCTTACCGGCGGATGCACAGAGATGTGTCCGCCGCTCAATCCCTTGCCCAGATAGTCGTTTGCCTCGCCTTCAAGCTTGAAGCTGATTCCATGAGCCAGAAACGCTCCGAAACTCTGTCCTGCCGAGCCTTTGAACTTGACTGATATGGTCTGTTCCGGAAGCCCTGCTTCGCCATACCGGGCCGCAACCGCCCCCGAAAGCATCGCTCCTACCGAGCGGTCTGTATTTCCGATGGTGTATTCCAGCGACACTTCCTTTCCGCTTTCAAGCGCATCCTTTGCAGCCGCCAGCATGGACACGTCCTTCACGCAGTCGATGTCGTGCTTCTGTGCGGTCACATTGCAGAGAGCGGCTCCGTTGTCTACCTTATGCAGCAACCGGCTGAAATCAAGCAGGGCACATTTGCTTCCGGGCTTCATCGGCTTCAGCTCAATCAGATCCGTGCGACCTACAATATCCTCCAGACGGGTAAATCCCATATCCGCCAGGTATTCGCGCACTTCCTGAGCCATAAAGCGGAAATAATTGACCACATACTGGTAATGGCCGCGGAAATGCTCGCGCAGACGCGCGTCCTGCGTGGCCACACCCACCGGACATGTATTGGCATGGCACTTGCGCATCATCACGCATCCGAGCACAATCAGCACAGTGGTTCCGAATCCGAACTCTTCCGCTCCAAGCAATGCCATGCTGATGATGTCGCGTCCGGTCTTCAGCTGGCCGTCGGTCTGCAGGCGGACCTGGCCGCGCAGCCCGTTGAGCACCAGCGTCTGCTGGGTTTCGCTCAGACCGATTTCAGGCGGTATGCCCGCATAGCGCATCGATGAAGCCGGCGAAGCGCCCGTACCTCCCTCAGCTCCCGAAATCACAATCAGATCGGCTTTCGCCTTGGCTACTCCGGCAGCAATCGTGCCAACGCCGCTCTCTGCCACCAGCTTCACGCTGATCTTCGCCTTCGGATTGACATTCTTCAGGTCGAAAATCAACTGGGCAAGGTCCTCAATCGAATAAATGTCGTGGTGGGGAGGAGGAGAAATCAGCGAGATTCCAGGAATGGAATGGCGTGTCTTGGCAATGATCTCATCCACCTTGAACCCGGGCAACTGACCTCCTTCGCCCGGCTTGGCTCCCTGCGCCACCTTGATCTGTATTTCTTCGGCATTCACGAGATATTCGGCTGTCACCCCGAAGCGTCCCGACGCCACCTGCTTGGTCTTGCTGCACAGCGAAATGCCGTCAAACGTTTCATGAAAACGGTCGGAATCCTCGCCTCCCTCTCCGGTATTGCTCCGGGTGCCCAGCTTGTTCATGGCCAGCGCCAACGCTTCGTGCGCCTCCTTGCTGATGGCACCGAACGACATGGCTCCTGTAACAAAATGCTTCACGATGCTTTCCACCGGCTCCACTTCGTCGATTGAAATCGGGTTGCGCTTGAACTCAAAGAAGTCGCGAAGGAAAATGGGATTCTCCTTGCCGTCCACCCACCTGGTATATTCCTTGAACTTTGCATAGCTTCCCAGCCGGGTAGCCAGTTGGAGCTTGCTGATACTTTCGGGATTCCACGCATGTTTCTCCCCATCTTTCCGGTAAGAGAACAGTCCGACATGAGGAAGCAAGTCGCCAACCTCGTCCGCCTTGAAACCAGCATCATGCAAAGCCGTGTAGTCTTCAGCTATTTCTTCGAGCCGGATGCCGCCGACAGACGACATTTCTGTCCCGAAATAAGCCTTCAGCAGCTCTTCACTCAAGCCTACCGCCTCGAAAATCTTCGCGCCGCGATACGAACGGATGGTACTGATGCCCATCTTGCTCATCACCTTATAAAGTCCCTTGCAGACCGCCTTGATGTAATTCTTTTCGGCCGTTTCATAATTCATCTGCACATCGCCTTTCTTCACCAGATCGTCAAGAATGGCAAACACCATATACGGATTGATGGCACTGGCACCATAACCGAGGAGCAAAGCCGCGTGCATCACTTCACGGATTTCTCCGCTCTCTACCACCAGCGCCGTCTGCACCCGCTTCTGAACCGATATCAGATGATGGTGTACGGCACTCACGGCGAGCAAGGAAGGAATGGCGGCATGTTCCGCGTCAATGCCGCGGTCGGACAGCACAATGTAGTTGACACCATCCGTAACCGACTCTTCCGCTTTTTTGCACAATTCGTCCAAAGCCTCACGCAGACCGGCCGTTCCCTTTGACACATCAAAAAGCATGGGGAGCTTCACCGCCTTGAATCCCTTATAGCGGATGTTGCAGAGAATGTCCAGTTGCGTGTTGTTCAGAATGGGATGCGGCAGACGCACCATCTTGCAATGGCTCTCGTTCGGAAGAAGAATGTTGGTTCCTACCGCTCCGATGTATTCGGTCAGCGACATCACCAGTTCTTCGCGGATCGGATCAATGGGGGGATTCGTAACCTGCGCAAACTGCTGGCGGAAATAGTTGAACAGAATCTGGGGCATTTCCGAAAGCACAGCCAGCGGCGTGTCGTTGCCCATAGAAGCCGTAGGCTCCGAACCGTTCGTACACATCGGCATAACGGTGCGCTCGATGTCCTCGCGCGTAAAGCCGAACGCACGCAGGCGGCGGCTGTATTCGTCCACTGTATTCGCCACCTTGCGCCCGCTCCGCAATGCATCCAGTTCGATGCGGTTGGCAGAGAGCCACTGGCGGTAAGGTCTTTCCGAAGCAAGCTGCTCCTTCAGTTCACCGTCATAATAGATGCGTCCCTCCTGCGTATCGACAAGCAGGATTTTTCCGGGCTGAAGCCGCCCCTTTTCCTTGATGGTTTCCGGCTCGAAACTGATGACGCCCGCTTCACTCGCCACGACCATCATGTCGTTCTTGGTAATGAGATAGCGTGCCGGACGCAGACCGTTACGGTCGAGCATACCGCCTGCATACCGTCCGTCGCTGAACAAGAGAGCGGCAGGTCCGTCCCACGGCTCCATCAGAATGGAATGGTATTCATAAAAAGCTTTCAGATCTTCGCTGATCGGGTTCTTGTCATTGAACGATTCCGGCACCAGCATCGCCATCGCATGAGGCAGGCTCAGGCCCGACATGACAAAGAACTCCAGCACATTGTCGAGCGAGGCACTGTCGCTCATACCCGGCTGGATAATCGGACGGATGTCCTTCACGTCGCCCAGAAGAGGAGTGGAAAGCACGCTTTCCCGCGCTTCCATCCATCCCCGGTTGCCGCGGATGGTATTGATTTCGCCGTTATGAGCCAGCAGACGGAAAGGCTGCGCCAGACTCCACGTAGGAAACGTGTTGGTGCTGAACCGAGAATGCACGATAGCCAGTCCGCTGGTAAAATAAGGCTGCGTAAGGTCCAGAAAATACTCGCGCACCTGAACCGACGAAAGCATACCTTTATAGATGATGTTCTTGCTCGAAAGCGACACGATATAGAAATCCTTGTGATGCACCCGGCGCTCAATCTTTTTGCGGATAATGTACAGCGTGCGCTCGATATTGCTCGCATCGGTCACTCCCGTAATGAAAATCTGCTTGATGTCGGGTTCAGTTTCCAGAGCGCTTTTCCCTAAAACGGAAGAATTCACCGGGACCGAACGGAGATGCATAAGCGACAAGCCTTCACGTTCGATTTCCTCAATCATGACACTGAGAATCCGTGCCTGCTCCTTTTCGTCCTTCGGGAGGAACACCAGCCCCGTACCGTATTTCCCTTTTTCCGGAACCGGAATGCCCTGCAGCAAAATGAATTCATGAGGAATCTGCACCATGATGCCAGCACCGTCACCGGTCTTGTTGTCGGCACCCTCCGCTCCACGGTGCTTCATGTTTTCCAAAACCTTCAAGGCCGAATCGACCAGCTCGTGCGACTTGTTGCCGTGAATATTTACAATCATCCCCACTCCGCAGGCATCATGCTCGTTCTGTGGACTGTAAAGTCCGGCACATTGCGGCCGGCACTGCTCGCCCACACTATCATCCTTCGTGATAAAAACATCTTTCTCCATAGGCTTCTCTTTCTTTTTAATATCTATTGATTGTTTTCCATTCTGTTTAGGCACAAAAATAGAAAATCAACTTTCAATATGACAACCATTAACGACTTTTTTATAACAGAAAATTCACCGACGCACAAAGAATGTTTCGATTTATAAAAACAAGCGTGCATAAATCAACAAACTGATATTATTTTTACAAATTTTACTTACAATCCACTAAAATCAGCAAGCAACAAAAGAAATTTGCAGTGCCGCTTTCAACTTATATAAAGAATTGTCCCTTATTTTGTATCCGAAAAATATCCGGATACGGAAAAACAAGGACACAAAGCCTTTTGCTCCTCCGCATCCAAACATGTTTTTTAACCACGATGCCTGCATCCGTCGCACGAACAGACCGGCTGCAGACATCGACCTAAATCAATTACGATTAGCAAGCTTATTATGGAAATACTGAAACACGAATGCGGGGTGGCTCTGATCCGCCTGCTCAAGCCGCTCGAATATTATCAGGAAAAATACGGCACATGGATGTACGGCCTCAACAAACTCTACCTGCTGATGGAAAAGCAGCACAACCGGGGACAAGAAGCGGCAGGACTGGCCTGCGTAAAACTTCAGGCAGATCCGGGCGAAGAATACATGTTCCGCGAAAGGGCTCTGGGGGCCGGAGCGATCACCGAAATATTCGGCACCGTACACAGCCACTTCAAGGACCTCACCGCAGAACAGCTCCACGATGCGGAATACGCAAAGAAGTGCCTCCCCTTTGCAGGCGAACTCTACATGGGACACCTGCGATACTCTACTACAGGAAAGAGCGGCATCTCGTATGTGCATCCGTTCTTGCGGCGCAACAACTGGAGGGCTAAGAACCTGGCGCTCTGCGGAAACTTCAACCTCACCAATGTAGACGAAATCTTTGCCGACATCACGGCGGCAGGACAGCACCCGAGAAAATATGCCGACACGTACATCATGCTCGAGCAAGTGGGACACCGGCTGGACCGCGAAGTAGAGCGTCTGTACAATATATGCAAGGAAGAGGGACTGCAAGGGATGGACATCACTCATGCCATCGAAAACCGCATCGACCTGACCAACGTGCTGAAAACATCCTCTCCCCAATGGGACGGAGGCTATGTAATCTGCGGACTGACGGGAAGCGGCGAATCGTTTGCCGTGCGCGACCCGTGGGGAATCCGCCCGGCATTCTGGTATATGGACGACGAAATCATGGTGCTCGCATCGGAACGGCCGGTTATCCAGACCGTACTTAACGTGCAGGCAGACAGCATCCGCGAGTTGCTTCCGGGACAGGCAATCCTGGTCAACAAGAAAGGCGAAATGCGCCTGGCGCAGATCAACCGGCCCAAAAACGTGAAGCCCTGCTCGTTTGAACGCATCTATTTCAGCCGCGGAAGCGACATAGACATCTACAAAGAGCGGAAAAAGTTGGGCGAACGGCTGGTCGGCCCGATTCTGAAAGCTCTGGGAGGCGACATCGACCACACTGTGTTCTCCTTCATCCCGAATACAGCCGAAGTGGCCTTCTACGGAATGCTGGAAGGCTTCGACAACTACCTGAACAAACTGAAGGCGGAACGCATCGAGGCTCTGGGACACAAACCTACGCACGAGGAGCTGAAGCAGATTCTCTCCAGGCGCATCCGGAGCGAAAAGGTGGCCATCAAAGACATCAAGCTGCGCACGTTCATCGCCGAAGGGAACACGCGCAACGACCTGGCTGCACACGTATATGACATCACTTACGGAAGCCTCACTCCCTACGAAGACAGCCTGGTAATCATAGACGACAGCATCGTGCGCGGCACGACTCTGAAACAGAGCATCATCGGCATACTGGACCGGCTGCATCCAAAGAAAATCGTCATCGTATCGTCATCGCCCCAGGTGCGCTACCCCGACTATTACGGCATCGACATGGCAAGCATGGAGCAGTTCATCGCGTTCAAGGCCGCCATCGCCTTGCTCGAAGACCGCGGAATGCAGCATGTGATTGAATATGCCTACCGCAAGTCGAAGGCCCAGACGGAACTTCCGAAAGAGAAGATGGCCAACTACGTGAAGGAAATCTATGCACCGTTCACCGACGAGGAAATATCGGCAAAAATTGTGGAACTGCTTACTCCCGCGGGCACACAGGCAAAAGTGCAGATCGTATACCAGACACTGGAAGGACTGCATGAGGCCTGCCCCAACCATCCGGGCGACTGGTACTTCAGCGGCGACTACCCCACTCCAGGCGGCGTGAAGCTGGTGAACAAGGCCTTCATCGACTGGGTGGAGCAGAACTACCAGTTTTAAGAGGTTGCTTCAATAGGGTGTTTCCTGAATCAGGAAATCAGATACACACAGACATGGGGCCACAGAATATACAGACCGACGCGGCCCTGTGCCTGTGTGTCCACGTTGAAACACTAAGGCCTTACTCCTGAATCTTCATTTATTTTTCATTGAAGCTTCCTTTTTCCGTAAGCATTCGAACAAATACGTGAGTTCGGGATAAGCTAATAAGTTAATAATGGAAAGAAAAACAGGTAATCACAGAAATATTTTGTAAATTTGAGTCTGACAAACAATAACTTACAAAACCAAGGTTCTATGATTACCCAAGACAAAATTACGGATATTTTCTGTATGGTAGATGAATTCAGCAAGAAATTTGATATGGAAATTGCTAAAGGCGAACTTATTTCTTCAAACGGAATCCGCCGTCGGCACCGTAATGCCTCCCTTTCCGATGGTGAGATTATGACCATCCTGATTGTATTTCATTTTGGCACGTTCGCCAACTTCAAGCACTACTACCTGCATTATATCAGGGTACATCTGCATCAGGACTTTCCGGATGCGGTATCCTATAACAGGTTTGTGGAACTTGAAAGCCGTGTGTTCTTCAAACTGATGTTTTTCCTTAAGCTTTATGCCTTTGGCCGCTGTTCGGGTATCAGTTTCGTGGACAGCACGATGATTCCGGTCTGTCATAACCTCAGACGCTATGCCAACAAGGTTTTCAAGGGCATGGCCACGGACGGGAAGGGGACGATGGGGTGGTGTCACGGGTTCAAGCTGCATTTCACCTGCAATGACCGGGGAGAAATCATCACCTTCTGTCTTACCGGAGCCAATGTGGATGACAGGAATCCCAAAGTCTGGAACGTACTTGCCAAAGAACTGTACGGCAGGCTTTTTGCTGACAGGGGGTACATCTCTCCAAGACTTTTTGAGGACCTTTTTAAAGATGGCATACATCTTGTTACAGGAATCAAAGTGAACATGAAAAACAGACTGATGCCATTTTGGGATAAAATCATGTTGCGTAAGCGTTTTGTCATCGAGTGCATTAATGACATGCTCAAGAATACAGCAAAATTAGTACATTCAAGACACAGGTCCATCAATAATTTCTTAATGAATCTTGTTGCGGCATTGGCAGCATATTGCTTTTATGACAATAAGCCTGAAGCATTGCAGGGATATACCATTGAACATACAAGACAATTGGTTTTGTTTTAAGATTATCCCGAACTCACGTAACAAATGCATCTTTTATCGATTCTGTTCAAATTTCCAAACCGAAATCTATCCGCATTTCAAACGGTGCCATGAAGAAGTCTGCCTTTTTCATCTCGACAGCCTTGTAATGAGAAAAGCGGCGGAAAAGCCTTTAAAGCTATCCGCCGCAATCCAGTTAGAGAGATGTTTTTATGATGTTTCAACCTTTCACAAGGTTCAAAATCGGATTCTACTCTGCTTCTCCGATAACACGTGCCTCTGCTACAACTTCATCAGGAACCTTGTCGCAACGCACATATTTGGTTACATCCGATTCATTATCTTTTGCAGTCCATATCATAGAACCTGATTCCAGCAAATCTGTAACAATGTATTCGCTGTTCCAGTCACCCATCCAATAGTCGTACTCACCGCTGATGACAGAGCCGAGGTAAGGATCCTCTTCTATGTCAAAACTTCCAGTGATATAACGCGCATACATACTGTCGAATTTCTGATACATTTCGAAAGTCTGTTCACGGCGGTTGAAGGTAATGTAACAGTAAAGCCCTTCGGCAAGCGGCTGCCCGTTCCATTCGGCAAGCTGCCACGTACCGTTCAAGTTTGCCGGAGTAACGTCCAATGTCGGAACTACAGGCTCGTCATCGTCACTGCAAGATGAAAGGCAGCAAACCAAAGCCAGCATGGCCATCAGTTTAAAAATATTCTTCATTTCCTGTTTTTATTTTTCATTATTATTCGGTACATTAATTTTTACAGTTATCGTGCGGTCGGAAGGTTTCCCCTCCACTCCGTCCACAACAACAGGGAAAGTGAACGTCTTACCCTTAGTCCGGGGAACCAAAGCTTTTTCCACAGTTATCACAATGTCGCCCTCGCTGCCCGGATAAATCACCTCAGGCTCGGTACGGAATTTGGCATACTTCGGAATCATCAGAGCAGACAGCCGTAACGGCACCTCGCCGCTGTTTCCACACAAGATGCGCTCCACCGACTTTTCTGCAGAGCCAAAGACGACCTCTACAGACTTCCGCTTCAACCGAAGCTTGCCCATGAAAAAAGGAAACCTCGCCCACTCATCTGCACCCGGAAGTACATTGCCAATCAATGTCAGCCGCGCAACCGGAGCCTTCTCCGATCCGGACAGGTAGACAAAAGCGTTAGAATCTACCGTACCCGGATGATTCTTGGGATGATAGGTAAGCAATATCTCACGCTTTTCCCCCGGAGCTATCACTCCAGGCTGAAATTCCGAAACCATACAGCCGCAAGTTGTTCTCACCCGCACCAGTTCAACCGGACTGCCGCTGACATTTGTACATACAAACCGGCATGTCACCGGATCATCGTCTTCCGTAAGTGTTCCGACATGCCGTACTACACTGTCAAAACGGAGAACGGCTTCCGCATTCTTCATCAAAAGCGGATTGAGCAGCGAATCCATCTGCGCACGCGAACGGAAGGGGACTTTCCGGCCTTGCGCCTTCAGTCCTCCAACCGCACAAACGGCTAACAGCAATATCAGATAAAGCTTTGTTCTCAAAACTCAAAAGATTTAAATTACATCCACCCGTTATCGTTCGCCTTGTCACGTACGGTAACAACAATGGTCTGCGAGGCTTCTCCGCTTACTTGAACAGTAATCTGCGCCATACCTGCTTTCACGCCCGTAACTGTCATTACGGTTCCGTTTACAGCAACAGTAGCCGTCGCCTCATCAGATGAAGCAGCTTCGTAAGTCAGGTTTTCACCGTTAACAAAGTAAGAAGCAAGGTCAATGGCATAAGATGCACCTGTCCCTACATACACATTAGGCAACTTCATCTCCGAACCTGCACCCGCAATGCTGCTCAGTAATGCCCCAGCATCAACCAGTCCGGTTCCCATCTTACCAATATAGTTTCCAAGCTCCATTCTTGTAACAGAAGCTCCCGGGTAAGTATGGCCATCGTAATACAGTTTAACACCGTCCTGATATCCATTATAAAGCGACTTATCCGTCGTGTTCTTCAGCAAATCAACGAACTCTTCAGCCGTAAAGTGGCGGCGCAGCTGCTTGGCATACGACAAGCCCAGAGCAGCAACTCCCGACACGTGCGGACAAGCCATTGAAGTACCCTCCATATAACCATAGGCCTGCTGTCCGTTTCTGATCAGTGTAGAAAGAATCGAGCCGAGCGTCTTTGTCGTCGTTCCCGTTCCTTCACCGGCCTGTGACTCATCCGATGTCCAGTACTCATCTTCCGTTTCACCCGGTGTGCCGTAATACTCAAGATCACCGCCCGGAGCGGCTATAGCCACACCTTCACCATAGTTCGAGAAACAAGAAGGCGTATAGTCTGCTGCAACCGCAGACACGCTCACGCATCTGGAGTACGCCCCCGGAAATCCCGGAAGAGCAGCATACTCATTGCCCGAAGCAAATATGGCAATACCGCCGTCAATCACTCCGTTCGGCGAACCGGCGTTGTTGATAAAATAATCCAATGCTTCCTTCTCCAGCGGGTAAAGGCTCTCCCATTCTTCTTCCGTAGACGGACCGGGTGTATAGCCCAGCACCGCGTTCGATGCACCCGAATTATACCCCCAGCTGCACTGAAGGATTACCGCACCGTTGTCCGCTGCATATTTGATGGCTTTAGCCTCCTGGTCCAAAGTCACACCGCTTTGTCCGGAGAAAACCTGACACGACATAATCTTCACGCCCGTTCCGGCAGTTCCGTCGCCGCCTGCAATACCACAGACACCGATTCCGTTGTTGTTTGCAGCAGCGATTGTTCCGGCTACATGCGTACCGTGTCCTGTATCACTGGCATCCGACCAGGTAATGACACCTGAGTTCGTGACGAAATTATAGCCATACTTGTCATCCTTATAGCCGTTGCCGTCGGCATCCCTTCCGGCATATTCCTCTTCGCCTTCATTCACCCAGATATTGTCCCGCAAGTCCTCGTGCGTATTCATTACACCCTCGTCAAGCACGGCAACGATGATAGAAGGATCTCCCTTACACAGTTTCCATGCCTCATAGCAGTTCACATCGCATCCCGCAACCGCGGCAGCATTCAGCGCATTGCCCGTAAAATCATAACTGCCGGTATTATGGAATCCCCACTGATGAGCAAGTCCCGGATCCGTAAAAGGAGCGGAATCATCTCCCGAGCGGCTCATGCTTTTACGCTGCAGTGCAGATTCACTCACATAAGTACGTTTCGTATTGTATGCACGCTTGATGTGGCTGTTCGCCTGAATCTTCGACACCTCACCCAACTGGCGAAGACGCTCTACCGCCTCTTGCAAGTCTGTGTTCTCATCAAACTTCACACGATACCACAGATGAAGGCCCGCTTCACGTGTGCGCGCTTCATTCTTTTCGTCTACAGGAAAAATGCGCTCGAAGGAATATGCTCCCAAAATATCAAGAACCTCGTCTGTAGACGGAATTCCCGAACGGCTCATCCCTCCGCTTCTTGAAGCGCGGCTGAACGTCTGGTCAAGAATGTCCGTCATCTCCGGAGAAAACTTGATCAGCAGTTCGCCGTCAGTTGCGTCTGCCGGAAGCTTCACTTCCGTTTCTCCCTGAGGAACGGAAGGCTGTTCTACAATGTCTTCATCAGCACATGCCGACAAGGTCAATGCAAACAAGGCTGTATATAAATATTTTTTCTTCATTTATTTATTCTGTCTGTTAATATATTAAACTCCCAAACCTCCGACTCTCTGCCTTCACAAGCCTCCCCGAAAGGGAGGTCTTGCAAAGAGCCTATTAAATGTTCAAGCCATTGGTTCAATAAGTTCCACTCGGGAAACTTTCAAAAGGTTACTGATTGCCTCCCGCACCATGGTAGTCCGGATCATTTGCTCCGGCTGCATTCACGTAACGATAGTAATAAAGCGGATAAGCAACGCCAGGATCTCGGTCCGAATAACCGGGGTCTATACTTGGATCACAATCACCCGGTTTTTCCGTAGTAGCAGCCGGCTGTTTATTGCCATAATAATAGGTATAGTCAAAATCATACGGCGACTGCCCTACTCCGTCAAAACCGACGGTCACACCATCCGAAGTCTTCCCCTTTTCCTGCTGGTTGAAAATCATCTGCCCCGGATTCCACTCTGCCAAATAAGGATGGAAAAGCAACCACTTGGGCAACGGTCCGGTCAGGAAATTCAGGTTAATGGAGAACGCACGGTTGAAAGGAAGCACGCGAGGAATCTCTGTACCTTTTGCCGTTATCTCTTCGCCGTTCAACGTAATCGAAACTTCCTTCTCGGAGAGAAGCCACTGGCAAGTATCTTTCGAAACTTTATTCCACCAGTCATCACGTGCAGGGTTTTTCCCAGCAAAGAAATCATCCGCATCGTAATACGGCTTTTGGCCAGCTGCTTGCAAAGCTGCCACCATCTCCTCATCCGTAGGAAGCGAACCCTGCATGAAGCCGTAAGAAAGGCTCAGGTATCTCAACTTTTCCCACGTAAGAAGATCAATAAGAGCCTGCTTTTCATTAGAATCTGTCGAGATATTTGAACGCAGACCGATGGGAGTACCATTATATTCGAATCCAGAGATCGTGCTCAGATCAGACAAGGCATCCGTACGGCGGCAGCCTGACAAGTCAAGATACTCCAGTTTCGGGAAGTTCTCCTTCGTAATGATTCCTGTAAAATCCGACAAGTTTTCGAAGTTATTACTGCTCAAAGTCAGCGCCTCCAGTCCGGCATAAGAATCATCAACCTCACCGCCAAGCTTCTTAAAGTCTTCAGGCAAATCTATCAGACCGTATGAGCTGATGCTCAATTCTTTCAGATGCTTCAGCTCCAGAAGCTCATCGCCAAGGTGCATTTCACGTGTCTGCCGGTTGGTATTACTTGCTATGCTCAGTATTTCCAGGTACTTCAGATAGCGGAGTTCGCGCGGGAAGGATTCTCCCTCCTGGATATTCGGTCCCATAAAGCTTACCGAACGTACACGGCCTACCCATTCTGAAGGCACTTGTTCGCCATCCACCTCATCGGTGCGCTCCCACAAGGTCACTCCGTCCCAGTTGCGCATATTCTCAGCCGAACTGTATGACACCATTGTCTGAGCCTTCTCGCAAATCATGATGATTGCCAGCGAATCGCCCGCACGGTTATCTTCAATCTTCGGAGCAGCTGTCTGAGTCACGGTCAGCGTTACCTTATCAATCGGATTGCCGTCAGCATCCACCAGCGTTTCATCACCTTCCAGACCCAACGGAAGCAGATCAATCTTGGCCACACGTGTATAAGGAACCGTATTCATCTCCCAACGGAAACGCACTTTCACTGTGCGGGGCCGTGCTCCACGATCCAGCAAGTCATCACCCACCGGCGTTTCGCTTTGGTTTCTTTCCAAATCAATCCACCCGGTACGCTGAGTTTCAGCTTCGGCAGCGTCATCCCCTGTCGGATCTCCTTCCCCAAATGAATAGCCAATGTTGTCCATATCAATACGGAACTGCACATTCGTCTGGATGGTCACGTCAACCACGCGTTCGTCATAATTTGCAGAACTCTCAAGTTCCACTTCAGCCTCCTTAATCAGGATCTGCTTGCCGAAACCAAACTGAGTAACAGTCAGCGTTTGAGGCTGTTGCCCCTGAGGAGTATAGCGCACTTCCAGCGTACGTGCCGTGTTTTCAAGCGTAGAGTCCACAGTCAGCACACTTGCCACAGAACCGAATCCATTGGCAGGAGAAACGCTTACCCATGGAGCGGAAACGCTGGACACCCAGTTTGTAGAAGAAGTGACTTGCACACGCTCTGTTCCTCCTTCAGGGCCTATCGCTATTTCAGTCTTGTCAAGCGCAAGACCTCCCGGTATCCCCGGTTCGTCATCGTCCTTGCACGAAACCACAAGTCCCGCGCAAAGAATCAATGACCATATCATACTGTTGTTCAAAAACTTCATAACTGTCTGCATTTTTATTCTAATAAAATGTCACATCCGCGGATGTCCTGCGTCTTGTCATAATAAAGCAAATATGCGCCCGCACTGATAGCCGAACATACATTGGTCAAGTCAATCGTAATATTCGGATTGTCAGCGATGTCCAGCATGTAAATCTTTGTGGTAGGTGCTTCCTCCACCAGGCGAATGTCATTCGAACCAATCTGAAACCAATAAAGGTTCGGACACGAACCGGCTGCATTGATACCTTCCGGCCATTCTTTCAAGCACCGCTCTCCCTGTGCATCACGCTGGTGACGGATTGCAAACGCCATCAGGCGGTCGATGTTCAGCGGATTGGTGGGGAACTTCGAGAAGCAGTTATAGCTCAAGTCAATTCCCTGAAGATAAGGAATCAGAGGATTAAAGTTCTCTCCCGAGATTTCAGTCAGTTTATTGAAACGCAGGTCGAATGTTTCAAGCGGGCACCATTCCTTGCCAGCCTCACTTCTGCGGAGATCGTCACCGTCAATCTTGGTGAGCAGGTTTCCGCTCATGTTCAGCACGGTTATCGGAGAATTTGACTTGAAAAGTTCTTCCGGGAAATTCTCAATCCGGTTGTTGGCCAACGAAAGTTCATTGGCATTGATTCCCTTGAAATCCGCTTCATCCACATCTCTGATACCATCCTTGTCAGAATCATTTGCATTCTCTCCGATCCGGTTGTTCGAGAAGTCGATCGACCCCATGATGTAAAGCGAGGACGCATCAAAGATATTCGGAATATACGTAATCTTATTGTTCGAGAAGTTGAACGTTTCCACATCGTTGGTGAAACCGCAGAACTCTGCCGGCACTTCTTCTATCTGGTTGTTCTGCAGATAAAGCGTAGCCAGCTTGATGTCCGTACCAAAAGAATGAACTGTCTTTATCTTATTGTCAGTAAGGTCAAGCAGTCCCAACTTCTTCATTTTACACAACGGCGCATCCGAGCCTGCATTGTCCAATCCATCAGGAAACTCCTCCAGATTGTTGTAGCCCATATAAAGAATCTGGATCTTGGGTCCTGTATCTGGATCGTTGGCCAGTGCTGTCCAATCCTCTTTCAACTGATCCCCCTTGATACCTGTATTACAAGCAATGTTAAGCAACTGTATTTCGGGAAGGTCATAAAGGAAAGCAGGAAGCTTCTCCAGATTCTTGCAATTATAGACCTCAATATCAGTCAAATCAGTCATATTACTCCACGACAACTTCCCTTCGGCCTCTTCCTGTGAATACGCTTTTGCATATTCAGAATCTGCACCGTTTTCTTCCCATGAAGTAAAAAAGTTATCTACCGCATCATTGCACACAATCGGAGCATTTGCAATATAAAGCTGCTGGAGTTTTGTCAAACGCATCACCGCTCTAGAAACCCCTGTCAAATTACTTGTCATGACACCGATCTGCGTATCTTTCAGTGTAGGACGCGCTTTCTTCTGTATCTGCTTTTTAGCTGGGTCATTATTTATCAACTCTTGAAGCATTTCGGAGAGATCAGCACGCAGGTCATGTTTCAGGAACATATTTTCATAATGACGGCGCATCTGCTGTTTGCGGTCCTCGCTCATACCCGGAGCAATTCCCTGCTTGCCGAAAAGTCCTCCTCCCACCTTTTCGTCATGAGATCCTAAGGACAGAATCTGAAGTTCTGTAAGCTGACCAATAGCCGCCGGAACAAAACCACTTATTCCGAAATTAGACAGGGCCAATCCAGTGACACGTCCATGATCATCCAATGTCACTCCAGGCTGGTCACCCCACATATCCAATTCCTTGTTGAAGTTCCAGTTAGTTCCTTCGGGATATTCCTGACCAAAATAGCTCCAGTTCTTTCCACCGAGCTTATCCCAAATCTCTTTCAGAGCCTTATAGTCTTTAATATTTTCCGAAGTTTCAGACAACTGAATAGGTATTACAGCATCTTCCGTCAGCATATTATCAGCCACCACGAAGCTCTCGCCATTGACAACCACCTGAGATTCAAGTTCTGAGCGAGAAGCGCCACTTCTCGAATACGCAGAATAAGAAATTACCTGATAAGTACCGGCGGGAAGCCACACGACGGAATCACAGCTCGCCTTACCTATTTCCTTGTATTTGTCATCCGGGTTATCAACGCCAACAGACTCTTCGTATCCGGTTTCGTAAGTAACTTTCAGCTTTTCAAAAGCCGTAACTTCACGGGTAAACATATTCTTTACCTGTACATCCACTTCAGCGATGGAACTGAACAGGTATCCCTCTTCCGTTGCACGCGATTTAAGAACCTTTTCCAGTTGAAACTTCACCATTCCTTGAGAAGCCGCATTTGCCGAAAGATCCTGTACATGCAAACCACCGCTAACAACAGTAAATTCACTGTTATCACCAGAGCCGCCTGTATAAAGCAGTTCATCTACTCCATCGTACAAGTAGTAGCCCACCACTCTATATACTCCAGCCACCAACTGAAGCTTATCGCTCCGCACACCAAATTCCGCATTGGTGTCATTATAGCTGTTCAAAAGCAAAGTTTGTGATACAGTGGTACCATCATGAAGCAGCACCACTTGTATCTTCTTTGCATCCGCCAGCCTTTCCAGTCTGTCCGTCACTGTCCGTGAGGCAGATTGCGCCTCAGCCGATGTACTCTTGCTGAGTTTGAACTGCACATAGCCGTAACCGCTTTGCATCAGCTCTTCATCGTCGTCCGAACAACTTGTCACCGCCACCATCGCCAGCATACTGACGAGGAGCGATAAAAAGTATTTGGAATATAATTTATATATGTTCATCTCAATTTTGTGTTTTAAGAAACAATATTATTACTCAGCCGGAGTACCTACGATTAAACCGTATTTAACCCCCGAATTGTCCGTTATTACCATGAATACAACATCGTGTTCAACGAAAGCGCCACCAATCCATATATTGATAACAGAACCATCGCCATTTACATCCATTATCTCATCTGTGAGTGATATCGGACTTTCAGTTGCAAAATCATAGCAATCCCATGAAGCAATCGTTTTACCTAAGGTTCTCAACGCAACATCCAAACTGCCAGTTGGTTTTTCTACCTGCCAGATGCTTTCAACACCATAATTCTGCTTAAACCAGTCAAGACTTGGACCTGCATATTCCGTACATGCCACAGAAGAATCCGTAGAAGCATTTCTTATAGAGAATACGCCTTCAGAAGGTTCTTCGCTACCGCCTTCTTCTACATTCGACAAATGTATAATAACCATTGCTTTTCTCGGAGTTCCGGCTTCCATCCATTCTGTTACAACAAAGAAGATATCCTTCTTACCAAGAGTAGAAGCATCAACACTTATATAAGTACCTGCAGGTTCAATACCTCCTGATTCAATAGGCTCTTCCGTAGATAAATCATACGCTTCAATGCTCCCTACTTCAAAAGCAAGCGTAATCAACGTAGTCATTGCAGGTTCGTTGATTTCGGTAACCGACTGTACATTATAAGTAGATTGATAATGATTAAGCTTTTCTCCTGTATATGCTACAAAATTTATCTCCGTAGAACCGTCGCCACTTGTTACATTGTTAACCAACTGTTCGCCGGTAGTTGTTTCCTGTTCTTTCTGGGTAATCTGAATCAACAGATTGCGTTGCTGGTAAGCATATTTAATATCTCCGTTTTCTACAATATTAGCTTCCAGATTATCTTTTATGCTTTCATATTCCGCACGCGAGAAAGCCAAGACATAACCCGTTCTTTCTTCTGCCGGAACTCCTGTATACTGAGGCTCGTTTTCATCAACACGCAAAGAGATATCACCTTTTTCTCCTTCACAATGCAACCACAACATAGACGGATCAATCAGAGAAATATTTTTCGTGCCGGAAAAATCTTCCCATTCTTCCAAATAAACAAACTCATAATCATCGTTCAGCACCTTAACCGTAAAGGGAATTCTGTTAGTATAAGTGCTGCTTCCGGAGGTTCCCTGCCCGCCTTCTTGAGCAAAGTTCTTTCCGTCCATCGAAACCGTCCAACCATATCTGTTGCCAGAAGGAGCTGTTACATCAATATCCATCGGGTCCATACCCGCATAAACCAGCGGAAATGAGAAAGAAGCCTTTCCGTCTTCTGCACTGAACACAATCATCTTGTTATCTGTTGCGGCCACCGGATATTTTTCAACCGTTCCGTCTTGAACCACTCTCAATCCGCCTTCTATTTCCTGATTAGACACTCCAACCAGCGAACCACCTTCTACTTCCACCCAGTTGGGAGTTCCGGTTACGGCAAAGTGAAAGTTCGCTTTCACTTTAAAGGGTTCAAAATCATCATATCCCACGGTAAGAGCTTCCAGTTCGTTGCCTTCCATATCATAGATTTTCAGTTCGCTACCCAAAGCAGAACGGGTCACTTCACCGATAACCGTGCGCTGCATCCCCATTGTAAGCCAAAGTTTTGCCACACTTGCAGCATCTACGGTTGCGCCTTCGTCCGTAGCACGAATGGTCACAGTCTGTGTTCCGGCAGAACCTGTAAGCACAAAACCTTCGTTTTCGCCACTCACCAACTTGCACCAAAGTTCAGACGACTCCAATGTCCAGTTTGTATTTGCCTCAAAAGTAAATTCCTTCGTTTCCCCGATATTACAGCTAAAACTTTGCAATTCCGGAAAAACAGGAGCTGCCGCACTTTCGTCATCGTCCGAGCATGATGCCAATCCACATGCCGCAAGAAATCCTACGAACAGGCACCCCTTATACAATACCTTCTTGCAATGACCTGCAATAGATTTCAATTCGAGATGTTTCATAATCTATTCTTGTTTTATTTTATTGTTTTACTATCAACTTTATTTAAAGCGCAAACCATTATAACCTAATTATCAAATAAAATTTGCGCTCTCCCCTCTTAATATCCGTCCTGCCTCAAATCCTCTGCTTCCCCTTCGCTTATCCATTCCAGAATATTCACATAAGTGCCGACGCTTCCGTAAAGCGATCCGTCGTCGTTATACACGTTAAGCGTGACATACTGGAGAACAAAATCCTCACATGTGCTGAAGTACGATGTATAGGCAGTGGGCTGGCTTATCATCAGATCCCCGTTGCCGTGGATGTTGCCGATAAAGGCATCGGCCGTACTCGCCAGCTTCTGTTCTTCCATCTCTACCAGCGGCTCCATATCATCTTCCGTGTTGAACTTCAGCTTCACATCATATCCGTCATAATAGAGATCATGAAGAATGATGGTGTTTTCTTCTTCCGGATCCACCTCCGTCTTGATAAGACGCATAGCGGCTACACCCGTCCAGTTGCCGCTGGAGAAGAAAGTGGAAGTCACCACGCAATCGCCCGTGAAATTGTTGATGTCAAAGGGACACACCTTCTGAAGCACCACCTTGGCCTCCGTACCGTACAAGTCCCACTTGTCTTCATCCGGAATCACAAGACGCAGGGCGAATCCCAGCGAGTCGGAAACTCCGATATTGTCATAGAAACTCTTCACCTGCACACTGGAAGCAAGTTCGCCGGCCTTTATAGTCACCGTATTCGACAACAGCTCATAATGCTTGCCTTCCACCGCATTGCTCTCCTTGTCAATAATCTCAACAGCAAGCGTACGGTCGTAGTCAACAGCCCGGGTAGCCGATACAGGGACATCGAACACATCATCGTCCGCTTCCCTCACCGGACACTGGTACAGCGTGTCGGAAAACATCAGGTAATCGGGTCCGCTATAAATAACCCTCTTCTCCTCACATCCCGACAAGACCGTCATTGCGGCAAGAGCCGCCATAAATCCTGTAAGTATCTTTTTCATAATTCACCTCCTTATCTGTTACTTTCGTTCGGTTCAATCTGCGAACCCGGAGCTTCAATTTCATGCTGAGGTATCGGCCATACGAACATCGGATCGTCCGCCTCCACTTTCAGGCTGCTTCCGTTCTCGAGCGACTGGTCTTGCGGTTCACGCTCGAATCCCTTGTGCCAGCGCTTCAAGTCCTGCAGGCGGAAACCTTCCATGTAAAGTTCCTTCACACGCTCCTGTTCGACAATTTCCAGCCAATTGTCCGCATTTACAGAAACCGCACCTCCTGTCTGATAGCGCGCTCTGCGCAGCGTAGAAAGGTCGTTGCTTGCTTCCGCGTAGTTGCCCTGTTCCGCATAGGCTTCAGCACGGATCAGATACTGCTCTGCCAGACGGAACACCTTGGGCATGCACAGACCGTAGATATTATATGACTGAAACTCCGTATTTCCCCAATACTTCTGCAGCAAAGGCCAATAAAGTCCGTATGCCGTTGTATAGTAGGCAAAGTATGAAGAAGCGCGCAAATCGTTTGCGTCATACAGACCAAGCACCCATTGCGCCGGCACATAGTCGGGACGTACGCTTGTCTGGTCATAGTTGAAGAAAACCGTTCCCAGCGACCCTCCATACGAATTCAAGGTGAACGACACTTTCCATATCACCTCCGTTCCATGGTCGTTGGTCCACATATAGTCGAAATAGCTCTGCGTAGAAGAAATCGCCTCGGTACAGCTGGAAAGGAAATAGTTCTGCGACCCTCCTCTTCCGTCACCGATGACTCTGGTTGCATAGTCGACCGCTTCATCCCACTTCTTCATGTAAAGAGCTATGCGGGCACGGAGAGCATACACCGTATACTCATTAAAATACACCGTATCAAACAGCGCACCGTCTACAGAAGGATCGAAATCCTCTTCCAACTGAAGCAGTTCTTCCGCACGGTCCAAATCGTTCAAGATGAACTGATAAGAGTCTTTCAGCGTAGCGCGTACCATCGGCTCCTGGCTGTCGTAATGCTCGTTCAGCACCACGCCCAACTGGCCGGCCGCGTCTTCGTCGCTTTCATATGCCTTGCAAAACAGCTTCACCAGCTCCGAATAAGCCAGCGCACGGGCGAAATAAGCCTCTCCGCAATACTGGTCCAGACGGTCCAGATCGTCATCGTCAGTTACTCCGGCCCTTACTTTCTCCACATGGTCAAGCAAGAAGTTGCAGCGTCCGATAACCGCATACAATGCGCCATATACACTTTCAATGTCTGTATTTGTCGACAAAATATCGTTCCAGCGCCAGATTTCCCCATAAACATTTGTGTTTCCGTTGACCCCATACACCAAATCAGTCTGGATGTCAGGAAGCAAAGTCAGGTTACCGGAGTAGAGTGCGCTGCTCGTGAACGAATCATAAATGCCGATAACCAACTGATTCACATCATCTACCGTATTGACCGCCTCATCCGAGGGAATAGCGTTCTCCGGATATTTGTCCAGGCAGGACGAAAACGCCAGAGAAGCTGCGGCCAACACCATATACAGTTTAAATTTTCTGATTATCATTTTCTCTTATACCTTATTATATATTAGAATGAAACTTCTACACCGATCGTGTATTGGCGTGAAGGAGGATACACACCCAGATATCTGTTTCCTGCATATTCCGGGTCGAAACCGGTGAAGCCGGTAAATGTCAACAGATTCTGCCCCTGCAAATACACCCGGGCTGAAGTGAAGAACTTGCTTTTCTGCAACCACAGGCGAGGCAACGAATAGGCAATAGTGACATTCTTCAGACGCAGGAACGATGAATTTTCCAGGAAACGGTCGTCCAGCTGGGCTATTTCGCCGTAACGCGGAATATCTGTCACATCGCCCGGATTCTTCCATCCGTCATACAACAGACGCTTCGACTGGTTGTAGCTGGAGAAACTTCCGTTGTTTTCTTCAAAATAACGGTCATTGTTCAGCACCCAACGGTCGGCCATCCAGGTAAACTGGGCCGAGAAAGAAAGCCCTTTCCACGAGAGCGTCGTTCCGAAGCCTCCTGCCCAGGGAGCGTCAAAACTCTTTCCGGTCATCACACGGTCTTCTTCGCGGTATTCGTTGGTTATTTCCCCGTCCTTCGTATACCACAACTGCTCGCCGTTTGCCGGATTCACACCCGCATAGCGGTTCAGATAAAACTCGTTCACCGGACGTCCCACTTCATAGCGGAGCCCCGTCGTTGAGTTTACATACTCATCCACGCCGCTATAAAGCTCCTTCAGTTCATTCTTGTTATAAGAAAAGTTTGCACTCAGGTTCCATGCAAAGTCACCCACACGAAGCACATCCGCATTCACATTAACCTCAATGCCTCGGTTCACCATCGCACCGATATTTTCCCAATGCGAGCCTTCACCTGTGATGGCATACGATTCAGGAACATACATCAGCATATCCGTCGTTTTCTTATTGTAAAGCTCAACGTCCAGATTTATGCGGTCGATGAATCCCAGATGGAAAGCCAGATTTGTCGACCAGGTCTTTTCCCAGCTCAAATCTTCATTGCTGCTCTGTGCCGGATAGATGCCCGCCTCGTCATTATAGTTCGGTCCGCCGGACACAAGCGCCAGATGATCGAAATCCGGTATCTCCGAGTTACCGGTCGTACCCGAACTCAACGCAACCTGCGCATTGGTCAGCCATTCCACATCTTTCAGGAACTCTTCCCCTTTCGCATTCCACATCAGACCGACTGACCAGAAACCTCCCCAGCGGTTGTTCTTTCCGAAGCGCGAAGAAGCGTCCGCACGGACAGAGAAATCGGCATAATACAAATCCTTGTAGTTGTATTCGGCACGGCCAAAGAACGAAAGATAAGCATAAGAAGTATAAGAATTTGACCACGAGGAACCACGGGTACCTGACGACAGGTCGGTAAGCAGGTCATTGGTCTGTCCTTCCGTAAACACCTGGAAACCTTCCGACATGTAGTTCACCGCTTCCTGTCCGAGCAGGAAGTTAAACGCATGGTCATCTTTATAAGTCCAGCGGTAGTTGGCCGTCGTCGTTTCTGTCAGATTCATGGTGTCATACGAACTGCGTCCGGCAGCTCCCTGCCCGTTATTCAGCGAATAGCTGGGGAACGACTGAGAAGAGCCCGTTGAATGCGAATAGTCCACGCCAAACTGCGAACGGATAGTCAGATTCTGGATCGGGGTTATTTCAGCATAAACCGTAGACAACAGCTTGTATTTCTTGTTCATCACCGGATTGTTAGCCATCCATTCCAGCGGATTCACTCCCGTACCGGTCCATGTGCCGTCATTGGTAGAAGCCAGCGAACCGTCCTCCTTGAACGGATTCCAGTAAGGAAGCATCAGGCGGCAGGCAAAAATCGGACTGGACAATGCAGGGCTTCCCTCTTCCGTCTGCTCGATCTCCTCGTAAGCAGCCATCGTATTCGTTCCGACTTTCAGCCAGTTGCTTGCTTTCACTTCTGCATTCGCACGGATATTGTAGCGGCGGAACGAAGACCCAGGAGCGATACCGTCCTGATCATAAAAGCCTCCCGACACATAATAGTTCACTCTCTCTGTAGCCCGGTTGATTGAGATTTCATAGCTCTGAAGCGGTGCCCGGTCCTTGAAGATGGCATCCATCCAGTTCACATTGGTGCGTGCAAGCAAATCATAATCCTGTCCCGTATCCATGCCGATCAGCTTTTCAAACTGGATACGTTCGTTGGTATCCATCATATTCCAGTCAATGTTCCCCAACTGAGAAAAACCGTACTGCGCACGAAGCGTCACCTTCGCCTTGTCCATCGACAGGCCGCGTTTGGTCGTAATAACAACCACACCGTTAGAGGCGCGCGCACCATAAATAGAAGTCGACGAGGCATCTTTCAACACAGAAACCGATTCGATGTCGCTCGGACTGATTGTATTGAAATCGCTGCTTTCAATGGGCACGCCGTCCAGGATAAACAACGGAGCCGTACCCGAATTGATAGAGTTTGTACCACGGATCTGGAATACGGCAGCCTTGCTCGGTTCACCGGAACTTGAAATAACCGACAAGCCCGGAGCCTGTCCCTGCAAAGCCTGGTCAAAGCTCGGCGCAGGCACGTTTTCCATCTTATCCGCCTGCACCATGGATACAGAACCGGCAATCGTCCCCTTCTTACGCACACCGTAAGCAACCACCACCACTTCGTCCATCAGTTGCGAATCGTCTTCCAACGCTACGTTCAACACTCCGGTCCGTGAATTGACAGGCAATTCCTGCGACCGCATACCAATATAAGAGAATACCAGAGTAGCTTCCCCTCCCTGGATTTTCAGCTCATAGTTACCGTCCATATCGGTAACCGCACCATTCGCCGTCCCTTTTTGCATGACAGACACTCCAATCAGCGGCTCATTGTCCAGTTTCGAAACCACATTCCCCTTCACCACATACGACTGGGCAAAAGCTGACTGAATGCCTAGCATGACAAAAAAGACCAGCCAAAGACACAATCTTCTCATTTTGTCTGCTAATAAATAAATGTATTAAAGTGAATAAAAAATTGCATAAAACGACTCCTTCCTGTCGCTACAGGCAAGAACAATGGAAAAAATTAAAAGGCATCGCGGGACTTCACGTTACGCAACACCAGATCCAAATTAAAAAATGTTCTGTTTAATATAATAAAGTTATGCATCTGTTATATTATATTTTGCTTTCGCGGCAAAATTACAATATAATTTTCACTTTTCTTTTACGCAAATTTATTTTTAACATTAAAAAAATGCAAAAAGCAACGGATTTTATAACAACTCCAACACAAAAAATTCCACTTTTCAAACAATTTTAAAAACAGACTCAGCCCCAACTGCAAATTTAAAACATGGATGCATATCAAATGCATATAGATGCAATCATGCAAGAAAGAGGGCCAGAACAAAATTTGGCTATCAATTTCCGCACGCCCATCAGCGGACAAGACCAAGTTTCCCGTCCTGCTGCTCAAGCCGCTCTTCGGCCAACAGATAGTTTGCCGCCTGCAAAAGCCGCTCTTCCGGGATTCCGGTGCGGTGAGCTGCCTCCTGAAGCGAAAGCGGAGAATCCGCAAGCGCCTCCGTCAGCTTGCAAACAACCTCATCAAACTCGTCCTTCCCGGGTTCAGCGTTCTTCTGCTGAAGACAGACATCACACTGCCCGCAATTACATTCGCTTTTTTCGCCAAAATAACGCAGCAGCATCCGGCTCCGGCAATGCGCCCCGTCTGAAATATATTCAAGCATCGCCTTTATCCGCCGCTCATAACTTGCCTTCCGGTCTTCGTAAACTTCTTTTCCGATGCAGATACGCGAAGCCTCCTGCCTCTCGCGCGTATATATAATATAAGGTGTCTTTTTCCCGGGGATATAATGAAGAATACGGCGTCTGCTGAGCAGAACCAACGCGTCATAAACCTCCCTGCGCGTCAGTCCCGAACGCGAAGCCAGCATATCTTCGCTGATGTACACATAATCAGCAAACACTCCGGTATACGAACGCAGTATCACCCGAAGCAGCCGCTCAATGTCCGGATTCTGTTCATGAATGGCATAAAGCTCGTCACGCCGCAGCGTGAACATCAGCCGGGAGCCGTTATCCTGCTCGTCAGTATATTCCAGGTATCCGGCACGGGTCAGTATCTTCAGCGCACTGTCCGTCTGCACCGGATAATGCTTGAAATTGCGGCAAAACTCATCGATGTTGAAAGCAAACATGCACCCCAATCCATCGCCCATGGCCATCTGATAATAATAGTTGATATCCTCGTAAATTTTCCGGACAGCTTCCTTTTCCGGAAAAGTGTCACTTACACGCCGCTTCAACGACACTTTGTCACGCTCATTGAAAAGCAGCACCGCATATGCCTTGCGTCCGTCACGCCCCGCACGCCCGGCCTCCTGGAAATAAGCCTCGGGCGAATCCGGCACATCGGCATGAATCACCAGGCGCACATCCGGCTTGTCTATCCCCATGCCGAAAGCGTTGGTAGCCACCATCACCCGGCACTGCCCCGCAAGCCAGGCTTTCTGGCGCTCGTCCTTCACCGCATCCGCCAGCCCCGCATGATAAAAGGTAGCTGTGATTTCATGCCGTTCCAGCAAAGCGGAAATTTCCTTGGTCCGCCTCCTGTTCCGCGTATAGACGATGGCAGACCCTTCCATGCTGTTCAGGATATGCAGCATTTCGCCTTCCTTATCCTCCGCACGGCGCACCACATAAGCCAGATTCTTCCGCTCGAAACTCATCCGCAGCACATTCTCCTCGCGAAACTTCAGACACGCCTGAATGTCCTTCACCACTTCGGGAGTAGCCGTAGCAGTCAGCGCAAGCACCGGAACCCCCGGAAGCAACTCGCGTATTTCCGATATTTTCAGATAAGAAGGCCGGAAGTCATAGCCCCACTGCGAAATGCAATGAGCCTCATCGACCGTAATCATCGACACGTTCATCTTGCGGAGCTTCACCCGGAAAATTTCGGTAGAAAGCCGCTCGGGAGAGATATACAGAAACTTGTAGTCGCCGAAAATGCAGTTTTCAAGAGCCACGACAATCTCTTCGCGTGTCATCCCCGAGTAAACGGCAGCCGCCTTAATCCCCCTTTTTCTCAGATTCTGAACCTGATCCTTCATCAGCGCGATGAGCGGAGTGACCACCAGGCACAAACCCGGACGGGCAAGCGCCGGCACTTGGAACGCCACAGACTTCCCTCCGCCCGTAGGCATAAGCCCCAGCGTATCTCTTCCCTCTCCGACACTCCGCACAATCTCTTCCTGGATGCCCCGGAAGTTGTCGTATCCCCAGTAACGTTTCAATATCTCCCTGTAATCGGCCATATACGCAGATTTCAGTACATTTTATTTGGCTTGATGTCTTCAATCTGGAGCTGCACCTCCCCGCGCTTGTGCGTGTTTTCCTCAATCGTATAACAGATGTTGAACGACTGCTTCGACTTGATGTATCTGACCTGCGAGCTCTGTCCGAAGGCGATCCCGTTCATCACATTGTTCGATTTGTTGTCCACAAGCTCCAGCTTGATATGCTCCTGTCCGCGTCCCACCACCTTGCTCGTACCATAGTCATACACATTGAAAGTGGCGAAAACCGGCTTATGGTTGTCCGGTCCGAACGGATTGAATTTCTTCAGATCGAAAAAGAATTTCGGCGTGATGTCACGGAAATCAATCTGCGCGTCAATGTCGATTGTCGCATTGGTCTGTTCCGGAAGGATATGCCCGGTGACATACTCTTCAAAACGGCGGGAAAATTCCGGAACATTCTCCACTTTCATCGAAAGCCCGGCAGCATAGGTATGCCCTCCGAAGTTCTCGAGCAAGTCGCGGCAATATTCGATAGCCTTGTAGACATCGAATCCCGAAACGGAGCGCGCCGAGCCCGTAGCCATGTCGCCCGTCCGTGTCAGCACGACGGCCGGACGATAATAAATCTCCGTCAGCCTCGACGCCACAATGCCGATAACCCCCTTGTGCCACGCTTCATTGAAAATGACAATCGATCTCCGCTCCGACAAATCCGCCAGACCGTCCACAATCCGGTTCGCCTCTTCCGTCATGCTCTTGTCAAGATCCTTGCGCGCCTCATTGTAGCGGTTAATCTGGTTGCTCTGCCTGAGCGCAGAAGCAAAATCCTTTTCAATCAGCAGGTCGACAGCCTCCTTTCCGTTCTGGATGCGTCCCGACGCGTTGATGCGCGGGCCGATCTTGAACACGATATCGCTCATCGTGATCTCCCGGTCGGCAAGTCCGCACACGTCAATGATGGCCTTCAGGCCGATGCTCGGATTCGAGTTCAGCTGGCGCAGGCCGTGATAGGCCAGCACACGGTTTTCACCCATAATCGGCACGATGTCTGAAGCGATGCTCACGGCAACAAGATCAAGCAGAGGAACCAGCTGATGGAAATCAATGCCGTTGTTCATGGCAAAAGCCTGCATGAACTTGAAGCCCACTCCACACCCCGAAAGGTGCTCGTAGGGATAAGTAGAGTCAAACCGCTTGGGATTCAGGATGGCTGCAGCCGGCGGAAGAACGTCATCCGGCACATGATGGTCGCATATAATGAAATCGATTCCCTTTTCTTTGGCGTATGCGATTTCCCCGACAGCCTTGATTCCGCAGTCAAGCACGATTATCAGTTTCACTCCTGTTTCATAAGCATAGTCTATTCCTTTCTCCGACACCCCATACCCTTCCTCATAGCGGTCGGGAATGTAATAGTCGATATTGGAATAAAACTGCTGGAGAAACTTGTAGACCAGCGATACGGCCGTCGTTCCGTCAACATCATAGTCGCCATAAATCATGACACGCTCTTTCCTTCCCATCGCCCTGTTCAGACGCTCCACCGCCTTCTCCATGTCGTTCATCAGAAACGGATCGTGGAGTTCGCTCAGTTGGGGACGGAAAAAGCGCTTGGCTTCAGCCGCAGTCTTTATGCCCCTTTCCTGCAGCAGACGGCAAAGAATCGGACTGATGCCCAACTCGCGCGAAAGTGCCTTAGCCGCTTCCCTTTGGATCGGTGTAGGAGGTTGATAGTTCCATTTGTACTTCATTTATATATGTTTTTTCTTTCTTTTCCTTTTTCACGAAGCGGCGGATGTCGCCCGGCTTCCGCTTCAATCTGTAAAGTTAGTAAAAAAGAAAGAAACAAGCGGCCAATCCGGCATTAAATTTACAGAAATCGCCAGATACCGCAAGACACCACAAAGGCCGCAGAGATGCACAGAGGATTCAGCTTTATCCTCCGTGACGCTCTGCGGCCCTAGCGGCATATCATGCAACTGGCATATGACTGTCCTGACGCAGAACAATCAAAGCCCTATTTTCTTCGCGATGGCAGCCGGAACGGCATCTTTATGCACCAGAATGTTCATGGTCTTGTATTTTGCGAAAGCTTTCGAAACATACCAGATGCCCTTGTACTTTCCGCTAAAGCCCCATGAATTTTTCATGATATAATATTCTTTTCCGTTCTGGTCCTTGGCGAGTCCGTAGATCAACATACCGTGGTCATCGGTCGTTTCCCAGTTGTCGAACGCTTCCTGGCGCATTTCCTGAGTCACTTCAATTTCCGGAAGCGGCTTGCTTGTAAGCTCTTTGCGCTTGTCGGCCTTGCTCAGTCCCAGCCAGTGCGCCATGTCAGATCCGGTAAGCTCGGCTCCCTTCTCTACGTCCGGACACACGGCAATGCCGTCGCGTGTAAATCCGTCCTCGCTCACATCGGCCCCCCATGCAAAAGTATAGCCTTTTTCTATCGCATTGTCCATCACCTCCATCAGCTCGTCGATCGGCAGGTTATACGAAAGCTCGTTGCGCCAGTTGTCGGGCACTTCAACGCTGAACTGCGTATAGAAAGGATGATGCGTATAAGAAGTGAGCGATACATAGTCGTCCATGTTCAGTCCCAGCGCTTCATCGGCAAATGTTCTCGGAGTATAAGTCTTTCCTTTATAAGTAAAGCTTTCGGGGCATTTTCCCAGGTATGTGTCGTAAATAGCAGCCAGACCTTTCTTCCACACCGGAGTCAGCTTCTTGAACTTGCCCTTTCCGATAGCCTGCACGTAGGCTCCGGCCACGGCATCCAGCTCGTTGTGCACCGGGAGCGAATCGCCGTACATGATGCCCGGCATAGCTTCCTGCGGAACCATTCCATAATTCCTGTAGCAGAAAACGATGTCACTGAAGCTTCCGCCCGGCGAGAACGAAGCGTCACCATGATAACGCACGTAATTTACGGCACGGTCTTCCATGGTTTTGTGAACGACAAACATTTCCGACAGGTCGAATTCCCCTTTTCCCTGACGCAACAGTTCAGCCTCAAGGAAACCCAGTGAAGAAAACGACCAGCAGGTGCTCGACTGGTTCTGGTCTTTGATGGAAGTGATGGGATTCTCCTTGACGGTAGTAAACACGAATCCTTCTTCGGCCTTGTCTTTCTTCGGATTTTTTGCACAAACATTTCCTACGCACAAGCCCAGAGCAAGGAGTGCAATCAATTTGTTCATAGTCTTTAATTGTTATTTTAGTGATTAATATTAGGTCGTACCAAACAGCTCCTGCAAACCTTCCCTGAGGGAAAGGCTTACAGGAAAAAAATTATAAGCCAATATTTTCAGATACCCTCAACCAGCTTCCCTTTCAGGGGAGGAGCCGGAAAACTCCTACCGGTTCATGATATCCTCCACCTCGTCAATCGTGATGGGAATACGCTTCTCGCCGGTAAAGCGCGAGCCGTCCGCAGTTATCAGGATATCATCTTCCAGACGGATGCCTCCGAAATCCTTGAACTTGTCTATCGCGTCAAAATTCAGGAAAGAAGCGTTGGTTCCTTCCGCCCTCCACTTGTCGATAAGAGCAGGGATAAAATAGCAGCCCGGCTCGTCGGTTATGACAAAGCCTTCCTTCAGGCGGCGTCCCATGCGCAACGAGGCAAGCCCGAACTGGGTGGAAGGACGCACCTCATCATCATAGCCCACATGGCACTGGCCCAGATCCTCCATGTCATGCACGTCAAGACCCATCATGTGTCCAAGTCCGTGAGGCAGGAACAGCGCATGCGCTCCGGCAGCTACCGCCTCTTCCACATCCCCCTTCATCAGACCGAGGTCCTTCAGCCCCTGAGCCAGCACCTTGCATACGTCCAGATGCACCGACATATAAGTCACTCCCGGACGGGCCAGTTCCAAAGCCTTGTCATGGCAGGCCAGCACAATGCTGTACACGTCATGCTGGCGGCTCGTGAAGCGGCCTCCTACCGGGACGGTACGCGTATGGTCGGAGCAATAATAGTTCATCAGTTCGGCGCCCGCGTCCGTAAGCATCAGGCGGCCTTTCTGAAGCGTATGGCTATGGTCATGGTTATGCAGCGTCTGCCCGTTCTGGGTCAGGATGGTCGCAAACGAAACCATCCGCCCGTAAGAAGCAGCGATTCCGTCGAGCACGCCGGCGATATACTGTTCCGACACCCCCGGCTTGCAAAGGCGCATGGCAGCCGTATGCATCTCGTATCCCACATTGCACGCCCTGTCGATTTCGGCAATTTCGCAAGGTTCCTTCACCGAGCGGAGGTCGACCACCGCCTTGATCAGTTCCAGCGAGGCATGTTTGGGCGTCATCGAAGCGCGGATGCCCGTCAGGTCTTCAACCAGCAGCATGTTGTCGTAGCGGTAGGGAGGCAGAAAATGAATCTTCCTGCGCTGGGAGATCGCCTTTCCTATCACCTCTTTCAGTTTGGCGAACGGGCAGCTCTTCGCCACTCCGACCTGTGCGGCCAGCTCCTTCACGCTGGGCTGGGGTCCCATCCAGATAATGTCGTCCATATCCACATCGTCACCGAAAAGGCATTCCTCGTGGCTGTCTGCATCGATGACACCCGCAAATCCGGGATGCGAATGGCCGAAGAAATAGACGAACGAACTGTCCTGACGAAATTTATACGTATTGTCCGGATAATTTGCCGGGGCTTCGTTGTTTCCCAAAATAAGTATGATGCCGTGACCGACTTTCTCACGCAAAGCCTTGCGGCGGTTTTGATAAGTAAGTGAATCGAACATATTCTTCATATTTTTCCTGCAAATGTAAGAAATAAAAACTAAAAGCTGCATGAAATTGCATCAGAAAAACATATATTTGCAGAAAACAGCTAACAATCGGGAGGAAACAGCGATGGAGATTGATTTCAAGAAAATGGGCCTCGTCCTCGAAGGAGGGGGCATGAGAGGGGTCTTTACCTGCGGAGTGCTCGACTATCTGATGGACCGCCGCATCGAATTTCCATATGCCGTCGGCGTATCGGCCGGAGCGTGCAACGGGCTTTCGTACATGTCGCACCAGCGGGGACGCGCCAAATACAGCAACATCGACCTGCTTGAAAAATACCATTACATCGGACTGAAATACTTCTGGAACCAGCACAGCATCCTCGACCAGCACCTGCTGTACGAGCTGTTTCCCGACGAAATCCTGCCCTACGACTATCAGGCATACTACAACAACCCCGCACGGTTCGAGATGGTCACCACCAACTGCGTGACCGGAAAGGCCTGCTACCTGGAAGAGAAGGCCGACAAGACAAGGCTGATCGCCATCGTCAAGGCTTCGAGCAGCCTGCCCTACGTATGCCCCATTACGTATGTAGACGCACGCCCGATGCTTGACGGAGGCATTGTCGACTCCATTCCGGTGCTCCGGGCCATGAGCCAGGGCTACGAAACGAACATCGTTGTGCTCACCCGCCACAAAGGATACCGGAAAACGGAAAAAGACATCCGGATACCCGGCTTCATCTACCGCCGCTATCCGAAGCTGAGAATGGCCCTCAGCCGCCGGTGCGAAGCCTACAACGAGCAGCTGGAACTGACGGACCGCCTGGAACAGGAAGGAAAAGTGCTGGCCATACGTCCCGAAAAGCCGGTCACCGTGAACCGCATCGAAAAAGACATACGCAAGCTCACCGACCTCTACAACGAGGGATACGCTTGTGCCGAGAAGGTTTTAAGTCCCTATCTGGCGGGCATCTGAACATCTGCATAAAGACACGGAAAAGCGGCATATGCTTTCAGAAAAGGCAGAAATCCGCCTTTTCCGCAACACACGGCCGGACGATTCTTCCCGTTCCGGCAGGCAATCCTTAACGAATGCAAAGGCACACCCCCTTCAGAAGCCCTGAAAAAGGGAAAAGATGACGGATAAAAACTGAAAAATGTCCCGTCATATCCGCAACCGTGTCCCAACATCCCAAAGAAAATGTCCCGATACCTTGCGCTAAAGTCCCCGCATCCGCCGGAAGGATACTGCAAAAGGGACATCCGCGATGCCGAACGATGCCGTTTTCGTACAGAACGTCCTCATTCCGGACACTTTTCACAGGCGCAAAAGGAAAGCATAACACAAGAAAAACAAACGAAAAGACACATAAACATCCAGACGGAAGCACGCAAAGGACAGAAACGAAGAATATCAAGGGCAGGAAGGCATTCGCCCGGGCACATTTCCCTGCGTTTTTTCCGCCCCGCCTTTCCCGTTGCCCTGAAAACAGCATTCTCGCCAGGCCCAGCCAACATTTTGTCAGAACGCCAACCCCGCGTTTTGGACAGACAGGCCGCAAGAACCTGACATGACATTACTTATTGGAAAAATTTAAGCAAGCTCTAAACAGACTTTTAATAAACTTACGGGATAAAACCATACAAATATGACATCTATCAGACTAAAATTCAGGCCGTCGACCAATCCGGCCAAAGAAGGCACACTGGTGTTTCAGTTAATTCACAAACGTACAGTACGCAGAATCAGAAGCAAGTACAGAATACGCAACGACGAATGGGATAAAAAGCTCGAAGAGATAGCCATCCCCTCACCCGCCTCCGAACGCTACAGCAGACTGAAAATCATCCGTTCGAACATAATGTACGAGCTGAAAAGACTGAAGGCGATAGCAGAAAAGCTGGACTGCTCCGGAAAGGACTACAGCCTGGACGAAATCATACAGAAGTACATCTCGGGCACGGATACAGGCTGCAGCGTCTTCGACTTCATACGCGCGCAAGTCGCCCACAAGAAGCAGCTGGGCAAGATACGCTCCAGCGAAACGTACCAGACAACGCTCAACAGCTTCATGCGTTTCCGGGAAGGCATAGACCTGACATTCGACATGATCGACTCTGAACTGATGGAGCACTATGAGGCGGAGCTGCGCAGGCACGGACTGCTGCGCAACACCAGCTCGTTTTACATGCGCGTCCTGCGCACCAACTACAGACTGGCTGTCGAAAAAGGGCTTACACCGGACAGGCATCCCTTCAAGCACGTTTATTGCGGCATGGACAAAACCATCAAACGAAGCATTTCGTTTGCAGAGATCAAAAAGATAAAGGAACTGGACCTGTCGAGGAAACGTGTCATGGACTTCGCAAGAGATATGTTCATCTTCAGCTTCTGCACGCGGGGAATGTCATTCATCGACATGGCATACCTTAAAAAGAACGACCTGAAGCACGGATGCCTGACCTATCGCCGCAAAAAGACAGGGCAGCTGCTGGTCATCGAATGGACCAAACAGATGCAGGACATCCTCGACAAGTACAAGCCGAACAGCACGCAGTACCTCCTCCCCATCATAACCCGGGAAGACGGAAACGAACGCAGACAATACCAGAACCAGATGAGAAAAATCAACCGGAGGCTGAAAGACATCGCAACATCCATCAAGCTGCCCGTCCCCCTGTCTTTATACTACAGCCGCCACAGCTGGGCCACCATCGCCCGCTGCAAGGACATTCCCATATCCATCATCAGCGAAGGGCTCGGACACGATTCGGAAATCACCACACAAATTTACCTGGACTCCATCAAGTCCTATGAAGTAGACAAAGCCAACCGGAAAATATTGAAAGACCTATGACAAACCCATTACATTACATATAAAAAGTCCATCTCCTAAAATGAGATGGATATCGCTACAAATCCTTTGTAAAACAAACAGTTATTTCACAATAAAAAACACAATTTGCCAATAAATTGTTACATGATGTAACGAACATCTAAAAAATATACAGCAAAAAGACTGAAGATTAATTTATTTTATTACCTTTGCCTCAGAAAATCCATCTCATTTTAGAAGATGAATAAAAGGTTGTCTGATTAATTAGTACGCAAAATCCTACTATTTATGAAAGACAAAAAAAGACAAAAGAGTGAAAATTTGGCGTGGGGAATTGAGAGAAGTTTTAGGATTTTTCTTGTAACTGCTTGTTATTCTGACTTTTACAATAACTTGCAGGATTAGAGATAGTATCATTTTTTGAACTATGGAAAAGTTTACTTCTTTGCAAGAGGTTCGGTGGTTTGTGATGCGTGATCTGAAAAGAAGCAACGCCAAACTGCCTGCATACAAAATGCTCGAAGATATGAACCTTGAGATTTTCACTCCCAAAGTATGGAAACTGATCACATGCAAAGGCAAACGGACGCCTGTGAAAGTGCCGTTTATGCAAGACTTGCTGTTCGTGCATGACTCCCGCAAAATACTGGATCCCATTGTAGAAAGAATAGGTACATTGCAGTACAGGTTCCTGAGAGACGGACACGGAACTCCCATGACGGTAAGAGATGCCGACATGGAACGTTTCATCCATGCCGTGGAATCTTGCGAGAATCCGCGCTACTATATGCCGGGCGAAATCACTCCCGACATGATAGGCAAACAGGTGCGGATAATCGGAGGCGCGCTGAACGGCTATGAAGGACGCCTGCAGAAACTGCAAGGATCGCATATCAAACGGCTGTTCATCGAACTTTCCAGCCTCCTGACAGCTTCCATCGAAGTACAGCCCGAATTTATCCAACTGGTGAAATAAATATGGTCATCGCAGTAGACTTTGACGGAACGATTGTGGAACACAAGTATCCGCAGATCGGAAAAGAGATACCGTTTGCCATCGCCACGCTCAAAAAGCTTCAGGCCGAACGCCACCTGCTGATCTTATGGACAGTGCGCGAAAACGACCTGCTGGAGGAAGCGGTGGAATACTGCAGAAAACGCGGACTGGAGTTTTATGCGGTCAACGCCAATCATCCCGACGAACAGGTCAGGTCCGACCAGACTTCTCCATGCCGGAAAGTGCGGGCAGACATGTACATCGACGACTGCAACGTGGGCAAACTCCCCGACTGGGGCGCAATCTATGAAATGGTGCATAACCGATGGAGCTTTGAGCAGTATATGGATATGGTGCATGGCAATGCTGAGAAGAAGCGCAACACTTTCTGGAAACGCCTATTCAATCAATAAACAGGTATTCTCCACCATTACTGATTGAGAAAAGAAATGTCTACAAAAACAGTAATATGATTTGTATTACCCAATTATAAAAGTAAAAGAAATTGATAACGGTACTATCATTTCATTCATATAGTTGCTGATAATTGTAAATGCATATTTCCAAAAACTGAAATTTAAAAAGCAAATGATGACTCAAAAGTCTTCCACTATAGAATTCTATCGCTATGCCTTTATGGTAGTTTTATTAGCTTGGCATGGAGGCACTAATTTTTTCCAGAACGGCTATCTGGTTGTTGAGTTCTTCTTCATTCTTTCCGGCTATTTACTAATGGAAAGTTTTTTGAGAAAACCTAAAACAGCCGTTCAGTATACCGTCGATAAGTTGAAAAGAATGTATCTAGAATATTTTGTAGCTTTATGTTTCAGCTTTCTTTATTTTGGCTTGTTGCGTAATTTGTTTTACCATACTCTTTCCATGGAGTTAATATTCAAGTTCATTTACGAAATGTTTCTTTTGCAGGATATAGGATTATTCAACAACGGCGGATTCAATCCACCTACATGGTATTTTTCTGTATTGATATGGGGAGGTGCTTTACTTTATTATTTGTTAAACAAATGGACAGAACTTAGCACACATTTGTTTATTCCAATCATAAGTTTGATCTCGTTGGCATTTTTATGTAATCAAGGGAATTCTTTGGAAGTATATAATAATTATGGAGGAATCCATCTTTCTCTGATGCGCGGAATAGCAGAAATGGGAGTTGGTATTTTACTTTGTGTCTTTGCACATAGCCAGTATAACAAGATACGTAATTCAAAATGGATAGATTACTTTGCTATCGTTGCATTTATAATAACATTCTATCTCTTTGATGCCGAAGAGAATTATGATAAATATGTATTCCTCACATTTCCCATAATTATTTTTGCTGGAATGCAGAAAAAAGGATTCCTTAATACCATTTTTCGACGCAAAATATGGCTTAAATTAGGAGGGATAACATACGATATGTATCTAATTCATGCTGTACTTGGAGGGATTGCTAGAAAAGGTATGGAAAGCTTAGGAGTTAACTGGAATTTATTTATTTTCGGGGGATATGTTGTCATTGTTACTTTTGCAGCCTTTGCTTTCAAGAAAGGCTGTAAAATGCTTCAGTTAAGTTCTCACAAATAAAAATCAATGCGACAATTTAATTTTAATAAAATAAAAACAGTCATAAAACGGATTATTCCGCATTCTTTATGGCGTTATAAAAATAAGTTACAGATTCTTCATCAGCAAAGCAAAACTGCAAAAATCTGTAATGACCTCATAAAAAAATATGAGAATGGAAAATCACTGCACTTTCCCATTCGTCCTAAAAAGGATTTTGCAAATGAACATATAATTTGGCAATATTGGGGACAAGGATATGAAAATGTTCCTGAAATGGTTCGCATATGTTTAGATTCAGTGGAATATTATAAAGGGGATTTTCAATTGCTTAGACTGACAGATAATAATATTTCGGAGTATTTAGATATTCCAGCTGAGATTTATCAAAAACGTAAATACTATTTAAAGGCACATTTTGCCGATTTCCTCCGTTTGGCTTTACTGGCCACTTATGGAGGAGTATGGTTAGACGCTACCATTCTTTTAACAGGACCTCTCCCAAAACAGTACTTTAGCTACAGTTTTTTTATGTTCCAACGAGACAATAACGAAGAAAACAAAAAATATTGGAAAAATGCTTATATTGGATATTGGGGGTGGGATCCAAAGTATAAAGTACGTTCATTGAATAGCGTAATTTTCGCTCACAAGAACAACTTGGTCATAAAGATTCTATGCGACATTTTATATACGTATTGGATAAAGAAGAATATATTCCCACATTATTATTTTTTCCAGATATTATTTAATGAATTTATACGCTCGCATCCAGCATTAAATTGTCCGATAAAAAGCGATTGCTTACCCCATTATGCAATGACTATAATATCGGAAGATTATCCACGCATGTCATTTGACGATGCTTTAAAACTGTCAACTATGCATAAAATGAATTATAAGGTTCCAGAAGTCTGTATAGAACGATTAAAAAAAGAATTGAATAAAATAAAAAAAAATGACTTCACACGCTGAAAACACGAAGCGCATAGCGAAAAACACACTAATGCTCTACGTACGGATGCTATTCAGCATGTTAGTGTCGCTATACACCTCACGGGTAATGCTGAATACGCTAGGCGTAGAAGATTATGGCATATACAACGTAGTAGGTGGCTTCGTTGCAATGTTTTCCCTCATTTCCGGCTCTCTCTCAGCCTCCTCCAGCCGATTTCTGACTTTTGAATTAGGAAAGGGAAATATGGAACGACTAAAAGAAACATTTTCTACTTCCTTGCTTATTCACGTTGTACTTGCAGGAATCGTTTTTATATTGGCTGAGAGCGTTGGGGTGTGGTTTCTAAACACACGAATGACTATTCCAGCAGAACGATTATATGCCGCTAATTGGGTTTTTCAAGCATCAGTTTTCAGCTTTATATTCAATCTATTCAGTACGCCTTATAATGCATCTATCGTAGCCCATGAGCGGATGAATACTTTTGCATACATCGGCATTGTAGATGTTGTTTTACGTTTGCTAGCAGTTCTATTCATAGCTAATTCTTCATGGAAATTCGATCGATTGATTATTTATAGTTTATTGTTGTTTGCAATAGCCATATTGCTACAATGTATCTATTTATTATATTGCAAAGTAAACTTTGAGGAATGCCAATGGCGATTTTGTTTCTGCAAAGAATGCTGGAAAGAAATGAGTTCTTTTGCCGGATGGAATTTTATAGGCAGCTCATCAAGTATATTCAAAGATCAAGGCGTAAATATTTTGCTAAACCTGATTATTGGACCAGTGATTAATGCAGCACGTGGCATAGCTATTTCTGTCAATTTAGCAATTTGTGCATTTGCCAACAATTTTATGGTAGCGCTAAATCCACAAATAACCAAGTCGTATGCATCAAACGATAGAGGATATATGTTCTCATTAGTAGAACGAGGAGCACGCTTCTCTTTTTACATTGTTTTTATGCTTGCATTACCAATAATGCTAGAAACAAATTTTGTATTAACATTATGGCTGGGAAACTTTCCAAACCATACAACAAATTTTGTCAGACTAATTCTATGCCTTTCACTATGTGATATATTATCCAACACTTTGATTACGCTACAATTGGCTACAGGGAAAATTCGTAATTACCAAATAGCTGTAGGTGGATTACAACTGATGAACTTTCCATTGTCATACATCTGTTTAAAAATTGGATTACCACCAGAATCTACCTTAATGGTAGCCATATTGATCTCTTTATCAAGTTTGGCATTACGGCTTGCCTTTCTACATAATATGGTAGGACTACCCATAAAACAATACTTATGTAATGTTTGTGTCAATGTTATATTTATTGCAATTATAGCCTCAGTTTGCCCAATTTTAGTCTATTATAACATGCATGAGGGATGGTTGCGCTTTATAACTGTCACTTTTATTAGCTTAATCAATGTTGGCGCAGTCGTTTATTTTATTGGTTGTAATAAGTCTGAACGTAAATTCATCCAAAATAAAACCTTTATCGCAAAAATGAAGTTAAGAAGATGATACAAATTGACAATAAATATCAATGTTCCGGTTGTACTGCATGTGCAAGCATCTGTACGCACAATGCTATAACGATGCAACCAGATACAATGGGGTTTTTATACCCTATTGCAGACATTGAAAAATGTGTAAATTGTGACTTATGCAATGCCGTTTGCGCATTCAATAATCATTACGACACAAGTCTGAATCTTTCACACATATCAGCATACGCGGCTAGACATAAGGATATGCATGAGATAGAAACAAGCCGGAGCGGTGCTGTTTTTATAGCTATATCTGATTGGATTTTAAAACAAGGAGGTGTTATTTATGGAGCCGGTTATACAGATCACTTTAAAGTAGTGCACAAACGAGCTACCACAAAAAGTGAAAGAAACGAGTTTAAAGGAAGTAAGTATGTACAAAGCGATTTAAATAACACATTCAAACAAATAAAACAAGATTTAAAGGCTGGTAAGATTGTCCTTTTTTCGGGGACACCTTGCCAAACTGCAGGATTAAATGCTTTTGTAGGAAAACAATTGCGCTTGAACTTATATCTTGTTGATATTGTTTGCCACGGAGTACCATCTCCATACATATGGAGAGATTATCTTATCTATCTCGAACGAAAATATAAGAACAAAATCATTAAAGTTAATTTCAGAAATAAACAATTATTTGGATGGAATGATCATAAAGAAACATTTGTCTTTTCAGATGGAAAAATGCAATGTGAGAAGAGTTTTACTTATTTATTTTACAAGCATATAATGTTTCGGAAATCTTGTTCAAACTGTCCGTTCACAAATTTTAATCGTCCGAGCGATGTAACAATCGCAGATTTTTGGGGATGGGATAAAATCGATTTTAGTCTTAATCGTGATGATAAAGGGATTTCTTTAATTTTAATCAATACAGGCAAAGGAAAAGATCTATTTGAAAAAAGCCAAAACGACATGAACTTTATAGAAGTGGAGTTGAAAAATTGCTTGCAACCCAACCTGGAGCATCCTTCAGAATTACATCCACTCAGAGATCAGTTTGAAAATGATTATAAAAAATATGGATTTCAATATATATTAAAAAAATATGGCGACAAAGGTTGGCGTTATAAAATTGAAATCCTACGCCAAAAAATCAATACAGCAAAGAAGTTAATCACACAAAAATTAATAAAATGAAAATAGGGATACTCACTTTTCATTGCGCAATAAATTATGGAGCAGTTTTGCAGGCTTTTGGCTTACAAGAATATCTAAAGGAAATGGGGCACGAAGTTTATATTATTGACTATTGCCCTGAATACCTAAAAGCAAGTTATAATATTTTTGATTGGAAATGGTCGCATGATTTCTCATTTATAACCAATGTCTATTTTCTTATTAGAAAAATAATGACCATACCTCTGCGTATCAAACGTAAATACTCTTTCATTCGCTTTTCCAATAGATTTCTTAATCTATATCCATATGAATTATGTTGTAACAAATCAAATGATTTTGATGCTTTTATAATAGGAAGCGATCAAGTCTGGAATCCCAAAATTACAAATGGTTTTGATAAAATTTATTTTGGAAAGTTCCCAGCATCTCAAGGGAAAAAAATTATTTCATATGCAGCAAGCGTAGGAAGTGTTTTAAATTTAGAAGCTTCTTTTGATAAGTTTCAAAAGCTTCTCACTTCTTTCACCTCAATAAGTGTCAGAGAAAAATCACTTGCTGAATTGATAATAAAGAATTATAAATTGCCAGTTTCTATAACTGTCGATCCCGTATTGTTATTGGGACAATCAGCTTTTACTGCAATTTCTTCTACAGAAAAGAAAAAAAAGAAACCATATGTTCTAGTCTTTCAATTGTATTACACGGAATCAGCTATTTTAGATAATGTCATAAAAAAAGTTGTTTCGAAGAAAAAACTTGCAGTATTGAAGCTTTCAGCATCATCTGAGTCTTTATTTGATAAAAATTTATTATCAGCAGAAAGTCCTCAGAATTTTTTAGATTTATTTAGGAATGCTAGTTACATAATAACGTCTTCATTTCATGGAACTATATTTGCAATACTCTTTCAGAAAGATTTTAACACAATAGGCTTTAATAAAATACAATCTGAACGTATGAATGATTTTCTTTCTTCATTAGGATTAGAACATCGCTTAATCAGCAATAATTCTCAAATTGCAACAGATACAATTAATTTCTCTGATGTAAACAAACGTTTAGAAAAGCTAAGAACCTTATCTGATAATTTTTTAACGACAGCCTTATCGTAATTTGTTTACCTAAAATGTTTTTTACAGATTATGCTTCATCCCAAAGTATCTATTATAGTTCCAATCTATAATGCAGCCAAATATTTGTACAAATGTTTGGATACACTTCTTACTCAGACATATTATAACTATGAGATTATATTAATAGACGATGGGAGTAATGATTCCTCCTTTTTAATTTGCAAACAGTATCTAAAGAAGTCCGATAAAGTAAAATTATTTCATAAAGAAAATGGAGGCGTTAGTTCTGCTCGCAATTTAGGCATAGAAAAGGCTGAAGGGCAATGGATTACATTTGTAGACAGCGATGACTGGGTTAGCCCATTTTATTTAGAACATTTAATAGGACATATATCTGAAGGAGTAGATTTAGTATTTTCTTACGCTGTGCTGATTGGAAAAGATGGGATCTTTTTAAAAGAAAAATTTCCTTCTAAAATGATTTCTTCAGATGATTTAGAAATAGCATTCGCTGAAAATGCATTTCATGGTCATACCTCTCCATGGAGTAAATTATATAAAAAGGATTTGATTGATCAAATGCATTTAAGGTTTGACGAGCAAATGCATATAGGTGAAGATTTGTTATTCTTATATAAGTATATTTTACTATGCAATAAGATTTTCATTTCAAGTGATACAGACTATTTTTACAATTATGAGGTTGATTCATCTTTGACTAAACAAACTTATAGTCTTGAATCAGAATTATCTAGCTACTGTAATATTTTTGATATAGTTACAACTATAATATCTGTCAAACAATTTAAAAATAAAAAGGCCTTATCCAATATTAGGTGGATCAAAGGATATTATTCACGACGAATATTGAATGCATTATATCAAGATAAGCATTTAAAGCGTAAAGAGCGAATTAGGTTAATAAACCAAGTAGATATAGCTTCTTATTTAAATACATTTAACATTCCGGCTACAAAAGAAAGGCTCTTAGCATTTTTACTAAGACATCACTTGTTCCGTACGTATGATACTGTAAGATTTTTATCACACAAATATTTCAAATAATTGGCCATGAATCATGAATTTATAAGTTACAGCTATGGAAAAATTAAAATTCCCATACCCTGTAATTATGCTGATTGCCTAGAACTTGTTAAAAGCGATTGGTTTCGCTGCTATGGTACAGTACCTAGCCTTGTCAAACTATTATTAGGAATGCGACGCTTAAATATTAGTTTTTCTTTTTGGCTAAGATTTTCTACTTATAAAGGAATCTTCTATCCTTTTTGCCATAAAATTTTGAACCGATATGCCCGTAAATATGGAATTCATATCGACCCCAATACGAAGATCGGCTATGGTTTGTATTTATCCCATTGTTTTGGCATTATAATTAATCCTACAGCTGTAATAGGCAATAATGTGAATTTAAGCCAATTTACAACTATCGGAAGTAATGAAAATAATGCTGCAATTATAGGAGATAACGTATATATAGGCCCAAATGTTTGCATCGTTGAAGATGTTGAAATCGGAAAGGAAGTAACAATAGGTGCAGGTGCTGTCGTTGTAAAAAATATTCCCCCAAATGCAACAGCTGTAGGCGTTCCTACGCATATTATTTCTTATGAAAGCCCTGCACGTTTTATCAACAATAAATATTTATGTTAAAGATATGAATATTATACCTATAGCTTTTGCTTTTGACAATAATCTTTCTTTTCCCGCTTGCATATGCATTTCATCTTTATTGATGAATGCAAATCCAAACACTTTTTATGACATTTTTATCTTACATTCACAAAAGGAAGAACTGGATAAAAAATACTTGAAGAAAATACCTCAATATTATACTAATTGTAAAATTCATTACAGACAAGTAGATAACACATTTGATTTAGCTTTTGAAATAAGAGGAATTACGACACCGGCTTACTACCGATTGTTAATTCCAGAACTAATTCAGGAATATGACAAAATTATTTACTCTGATGTAGATGTAATATTTCGCAATGATTTATCAAACTTTTATTTTGAAACGGATTTGGATGATTATTATGTAGCAGGAGTAAAATCTCTTTCACATTTATATTGTGAGAAGTATTACTCAAAGAAACTTCATTTGATTCCCCAAAATATTATTTATTCAGGGAATATAATTTTTAACTCCAAGAAAATAAGAGAATGCCATTTGATTTCTCAATTTAAAGAATTAGCGAAAAATAACTACACATTTCAAGACATGGATATCTTGAATATAGCGTGTAAAGATAAGATAAAATATTTATCACCCGAGTTTTGTCTAACAACTTACATTTTAGAATCCATTATTTATCATAAAAATGCGGTGCTGAATATTTGGAAGCAAACGGACATTGATAAAGCACTACAATGCGGCGTAATTCACTATAACGGACAAAAGCCTTGGAAAGGATATTGTGTAAACTTTGATATTTGGTGGGAGTATTATCGAAAATCTCCTTTTTTCGATGAAAAATTCTACTTTGATTTTTTCTATAACAAATTAAATGAATTTGATTGCCTCTCGTTATGGAAACGTATTAAAATATTAGCACGCTATTTTATATATGGCAAAAAATAACTGATACTAAATCACAGATTGTAATTCTAGAAATATGAAAGTAGCATATTGTATATTGGGAACATTTTCTTCCGGAGGCATAGAACGCGTTTTAGTTAATAAAGCAAATGCTTTGGTTAAACGTGGAGTAGAAGTTTTTATCATAACCACCGACCAAAACGGACGGAAATCTTTTTATCCATTAGATGAAAACGTTCAATGTTATGATTTGAATATAAACTATTTATCTAGAAGAAACCGTTTTTATTGGCAGAAGGCATATCATTTTTGGAATAATATTCGACTGCATAAAAAAAGACTGGCGCATCTTTTGAAACATTTGCATGTGGACATCACTGTTTCAGTTAACGGATTTGAAACTTCTTGGTTACCTGACATACATGATGGCAGTAAAAAAATACTAGAGTTTCATGTAGCCCGTTCCACTCTCAATTTTTTACAGCGACCCGGCTTGCCTGGATTGTTTGATCGGTATCTAAATCACAAAATGTTTTCAGCCATAGATAGATACGATCGCTTCATTATATTAACGGAAGAAGATGCTAAAAATTGGAAAGAATATAAAAATGTAGAGGTAATTCCAAATGCAAAAACATTTGAATATAATTCTCCGATGGCGTTGTTGGAACAAAAGAGAGTTATATCCGTTGGCCATTATACACGTCGAAAAGGCTTTGAACGCATGATTCGAGCTTGGAGTTTGGTCCATAAAGAAATACCTGACTGGACATTACACATTATAGGGGAAGGAGAAGAAAGACAAAGGTTACAACAACAAATAGAAGAATCAGGACTACATGATTCAGTCTTTTTGAATGGAACCTCTTCTGATGTCAAGAATGAATATTTAAAATCTTCTATATTTGTGATGACTTCTTATTATGAAGGATTACCGATGGTTATTCTGGAAGCTGAATCTTTAGGAGTGCCTGTTGTTTCATTTGCTTGCCCTTCAGGTCCGCGCGATATTATCACTGATGGAGAAGATGGGTTCTTGGTTCCTAATGGTAATATAGAATTGTTGGCGGCTAAATTAATTGAGCTGATGAAAGATAAAGACAAGCGAAAAGAAATGGGACAAAAGGCATTTATTAATTCAAACCGTTTTACAGAAGAGCGAATTATGGAAAAATGGATGGATTTGTTTAATCGGTTAACAAACAAATGAAACTGAATATAAATGTATAAAATGATACCTACCTTTGTTGTAAATTTAGAGCGTACTCCCGAAAGAAAGGTTTACATGAACCGATTACTTTCTCAATTTAACTTTTTGGATGTTTCTTTTATAAAGGCGATTGATGGAAAATGTCTGTCTGAAGAGGAATTGACTAACCGTTTTGATAGAAAACTAGCATACCAAAGATATGGACGTAATCTGAATGTGGGTGAGATTGGCTGTACATTGAGCCATTATCAATGTTACCAGAAGATTTTAAGGGAAAAACTAAGTTATGTATTAATACTGGAGGACGATGTCACAATAATGAAAGAGTTGTCTATTGCAAAAGAGTTGATAGCACATATTAATACAAATGTTCCTACAATCTTATTCTTATCTGCTGATTATTGGTATTATCAATTAAAGAAGATAAATGAAAAATATTCAATAGCATCAGTCTTTGATGCTGTAGGATCGTATGCTTATTTAATAAATTATGCAGCAGTAAAACTTATATTAAAAAAGAATAAAGTTGCAGCTAATGTAGCAGACAGTTGGGCTTTGTATAAAAGACAAGGAGTCCACTTAAAAGCCATTTACCCATATTTAGTGGATGCAAATATAGAATCTTTTAACTCAACAATCAATCAATCTTGTTGGGGAGGTAAAAAAGATAACATGTCTTTAGCAAATTGCATTGATGCTTATTGGTTGGCCATAGGAAAGAAGTTGCTTCGTAAAAAGTTCGTTTCAAAAATAAGGAAATGAAAGTCTTAAAGATTAAATTTGTAGATTTCTGGGGTGATTTTAATCCGGAATTTAATTTCATAATAAAAGCATTAAAAAAACATTACAAAGTAGTTCTGACGGACTCACCTGATTATCTTTTCTTTTCTACTTTTGGATACGCCCATTTAAAATACAACTGCATAAAGATTATGTTTGTCGGTGAAAATATTGTACCGGATTTTAATCTTTGTGATTATGCAATGGGGTTTGATTTTTTAAATTTCGGAGACAGATATTTACGATTACCTCTATTCGTTGTATGTGATAATTTCAAGAATCTTCCCTTGGAAAAAGACTTTACACCAGACAGAATCTTGAATAGAAAATTTTGTAGTGTGGTCGTTTCCAATGCGAAATGGTCAAATCCCATCAGGGAACGTTTCTTTCGACTGCTTTCTGAATATAAACAAGTAGATTCTGGCGGAAAGTTATGGAATAATGTAGGAGGACCAATCCATGACAAATTAAAATTCATCAGCGGTTATAAATTTAATATAGCTTTTGAAAACAGTTCGGTGCTTGGTTATACTACTGAAAAAATCTTAGATGCCATGGTGGCCGACACACTTCCTATTTATTGGGGTAACCCTTGGATTGGAAAAGATTTTAATGAATTATCATTTGTAAACGTTAGAGAATATTCCTCTCTGGAAAAAGTCGTAGAACGAATTGTGGAATTAGATTCCAACGACAACCTCTATCTTAAAATGATGAAAGAACCTTGGATTAATAATTCAGAAATCCTCAATTGGGAAAACAGGCTTTCTGACTTTTTCTATCACATATTTGAAAAGCCCTTGGAATCTGCGCGGTATTTGGTTGATGACGGCATGCAAAAGTTATACAAACAAAACTTGAAGATTTTGGCCTTTGCAAACGAAAAGTTGAAAATATCACGTTTTATTTCTGCATATAAAAAACTGAAGGATACGATATGAAAATAAGTGTAATTGTTCCTATATACAATGTAGAATACTTCATAGCCCGTTGCACTGTTTCATTAATGGAACAGACTCTTCAAAATGTGGAATACATATTTGTCGACGACTGTTCGCCTGACAACAGCATTTCTTTATTAAAAAAAACAATTGCATCTTATCCTGATCGAATACCCAATGTTAAAATTCTTTCCCATAAATGCAATGAAGGACTTCCTACGGCAAGAAATACGGGACTTAAAGTAGCCACTGGCGATTATATCTTTCATTGCGATAGTGATGATTGGGTGGAAAAAGATATGCTGGCTCAATTATATGAAAAAGCAATAGAAAAGAATGCAGATATTGTATGGTGTGATTGGTTTTTATCATTCAACAAGAACGAACGCTACATGAAACAGCCGGATTATACTACTGCTTCCGCTTCTTTACAAGGAATGCTTTCAGGATCAATGAAATACAATGTTTGGAACAAACTCATAAAAAGAAGTCTATACGAAAAAAACGGTATTTGGTTCCCAGAAGGACATGGAATGGGAGAAGATATGACAATGATACGCTTAATGGCTTGTGCAAAACATGTAGCATATGTGCCTAAAGCATTTTACCATTATGTAAGACTAAATACAAGAGCTTTCACACAAGCCTATTCCAAAAGAAATCTTGAGGATTTGCGTTATAATGTGGAAGAAACTATTCATTTTTTAGAAAAGAGGAAAGGTAACACCCTGCAAAAGGAAATAGCCTTTTTTTTATTGAATATCAAACTGCCTTTCCTTATAACAGATAACAAAAAGATGTATCAATTGTGGAATGAATGGTACAAGGAGGCCAATGCCTATATTTTAAAAAATAAAGACTTATCATTAAGACTGCGTCTTTTGCAATATGCAGCAGCACAAAGATGTTATCTTTTAGTTTGGCTATATTACAAGGTGGTATATAAATTTATTTATGGTATAATCTATAAATAATTTCGGAATGATAAAAGCAATATTGGTAATTATCACTACGGCAATTGTCAGTTTATATTATTTTCCTTTCCCGTTAACTTTTTTGCCAGGTGTAACGGGTAAGACCATTATGGCAGTAATAGGATTGGTCATGTTTGGCTATCAACATGCTTGTAAAAAAAAGTCTGATTTTGACAGCAATATCTATGAACTTTTAATCTGGGCTATAATCATATCCATAGTAGGTTTGTTTTCCGTTGTCTATAACAATACACCTGATTACACATATGCTACCTATATTATATCTATGAGTGTTTGGCTCAGTGCTGCATATGTCGTTTGTAGCCTTATAAAAACAGTACATGGATATATTTCATTTCCACTAATATGCAATTACTTAATAATCGTTTGTGTAGGACAATGCATATTGGCTTTAATGATTGATTTTATGCCTTCAATGAAAGCTATTGCCGTAGCAATTATGGGTCCACAAGATGACATGGAGAATATGAAACGTTTATATGGCATAGGTGCTTCACTTGATACAGCGGGAATTCGCTTTTCTGTTGTACTAGTTATAATCGCTTTCGGTTTAACAAGAATTGGAGACTTTTTTAATAAAAAATACATCTGGATTTATATTATGGCTTTTCTGGTATTGGCTGTAATAGGTAACATGATGGCTCGCACAACTTCCGTTGGAGTAATTATGGGATTACTATATTTAATATATGCATCAGGGAATTCTTCTGGTGTATCACGATGGAAAATATTTTTATGGATGCTATTTCTGGTTGTAGCATTAACTCCTATTATCATATATTTTTATAATACGAATACAGCTATACATAAATATGTCCGATTTGCATTTGAAGGCTTTTTTAGTTTTTTTGAAACGGGAAAATGGGAAGTAGGCTCAAATGAGATACTGAAATCAATGTATGTGTTTCCTGAAACGCTGAAAACTTGGATTATCGGTGACGGATATTTTCTTAATCCTTCAGACATTGATTCCTATTATACTGGAAAAATTTATGGCGGTTATTATATGGGCACAGATGTGGGATATTTACGTTTTATCTTTTATTTTGGCTTAATTGGTTTAATTGCATTTTCCATATTCATTTATAAAACATATAGAATTTGTTACCAACGTTTTCCCTATATGAAAGATTTATTTTTTATGATACTTCTTATAAACTTCATCGTTTGGTTCAAGGTATCTACCGATATATTTCTTGTTTTTGCCCTCTTCCTAATGGTTGACAAAACAGACAATGAGAAGATGGAAAAGCAGACATGCAATAAAACAGTAAACATATCCCCAACATAAAAGACTAATTTTTATTTAACCTAAAAGAAACATAAAGATATAGTCAAGCAGATCTTGCACAAGAAGCATCTAGAAAAGTGAACTTTCTCTGAATTCAGAAAAGATAATTATATTGACAAGACAGAATATGCATTTTACTCTGAGATCAAAAACATATTTCTTAATAGAATTGGACATTTTTAGAGAACTACACTAAACGACTCATATCACTAACGTTATTATATGAAAATAATTTACTGCATAGCTGGCACCCGACATTCAGGAGGGATGGAACGAGTATTAGCAAACAAAGCTAATTTCTTGGCAGAATGCGGATACGACATTGTTATTGTAACAACGGATCAGTGTGGGGAATCTTCTTTTTTTCCATTGAACAACCGCATCAGATGTATTGATCTAAATATCAATTACGAGGAGAACAACGGTAAGTCTATCTGGAACAAACTGGTTCATTATCCTATTAAACAGATAAAACATAAAAGAAGACTTACGGCATTATTAAAAAAAGAGAAACCCGACATAACGATTTCCATGTACTGCAATGACGCAGAATTTTTACCGTCTATTCATGATGGGAGTAAGAAGATTCTAGAAATACATTTTTCTCGTTTCAAACGGTTACAGTATGGTCGGAAAGGTTTGTGGAAATTAGCGGACAGATTCAGAAGTCACCAAGACGCATCCATTGTAAAAAAATATGACAAATTTGTTGTTTTAACCAATGAAGACAAAAGTTATTGGGGAAATTTAAAAAATATCTGTGTTATACCCAATGCACGTACTTTTACATTTTCAAGTCTAACTCCACTAGATAATAAAGAAGTAATTGCCGTTGGAAGGTATTGCTTTCAAAAGGGATTCGACATATTGATAGATGCATGGTATATTGTGTGTAAAAAAAATGCAGACTGGATTTTACGTATCGTGGGAAACGGTGAACAACATGAAGAATTACAACGGAAAATCAATATTTATGGTATAGGAGAACGTGTCATTCTTGATAATTCAAGACCTAATATGATTTCTATTTATCAAAAGGCCTCTCTATTTGTTCTGTCTTCAAGATACGAAGGGCTTCCTATGGTTCTTCTGGAAGCACAATCCGCGGGACTTCCTGTCGTCAGTTTTACTTGTAAATGTGGACCAAAAGATTTAATTGAAGATGGCATCAGCGGTTTCCTTGTTTCTGAAGGAGATGTGATAGAGTTAGCCAACAAAATACTACGGTTAATGGAAGACAAGAAATTGCGTGAATCAATGGGAAAGGCAGCATTTATCAATTCTAGAAAATATTCCATGGAACATGTCATGCAGCAATGGATTGACCTGTTCGGAAATCTTACACAAAAATGATGAAAACAATCGTGGTTTCAGCAGTAAACTTGCGTAAAGGAGGCACATTGACTATACTTCAGAATTGTTTGAAGTTCCTTTCTGAATCTGCTTTGTCAAAAGAATACAAAATCATAGCACTTGTACATAAAAGGAAACTTGCTGACTATCCGAATATTCAATATGTGGAAATGCCGGATATTATAAAAGGATGGGGACGAAGATTATGGTGTGAATATGTTACAATGTTCCAGCTTTCAAAAACATTTGCTCCCGTATATCTTTGGCTTTCTTTACATGATACAACTCCAAGAGTACGTGCGGAACGGCAGGCTGTTTATTGTCAGACCTCTTTCCCTTTTTATAAATGGCATTGGAGAGATTTTCTTTTTGACTATAAGATCCCATTGTTTTCGATATTTACCCGTTTTGCCTATCAAATAAATGTACATAAAAATATATATATGATTGTACAACAAGAATATCTTAGACAAGGTTTCAGTAAAATGTTAGGGGTAGAAAAAAAGCATTTTATTGTAGCACCTCCCGAACTTAAGCGATATGACTTGCCTTCCTCTATAGAATGTAGAAATATTTACTATACTTTTTTATTTGCCTCTACACCTGACTGCCATAAAAATTTTGAAACGGTATGTGAGGCTGCAAGATTATTGGAGAGCGAAATGGGACAAAATAGATTTAGACTCCTATTAACAATTGATGGAACAGAAAACAAATATTCACGTTGGCTTTTCAGGAAATGGGGAAAAGTCAAATCAATTTGTTTTGAAGGATTAATGAATCGAAATAAATTGTTTGACTGTTACACTTCTGTTGACTGTCTTGTCTTTCCATCCAAGGTTGAAACTTGGGGGCTTCCTATTTCTGAATTTATGTGTACCGGAAAACCTATGCTGCTAGCTGATTTACCCTATGCACATGGAGCGGCGGCCGGCAGCAAAAAAACAGCTTTCTTTACTCCGGAAGATGCTTGTCAATTGAAAAAAATGATGAAGCGTTTAATTGAAGGGGATGAATCTGATTTACAAAACATAAAGCGGAAAAAAATAGATGCTCCAAAAGCTTTCTCATGGGAAGAACTATTTCATTATTTGATATACGAAAAGCCCTCCAATTAAAGAATTCTTTATATCACTTGAAACATTAATCTGATTTAGGGCGACATAAAAGGGCTGCTTGACGCTGCCCGCACCATCCGGAAAGCCGGAAAGCTGCACTATCAGCAACTGTGCCGCAAATACGCCTTGGAGCATTTCAACAAAGAAGACCGCTATGCGGACTATATCCGGCTTTATGACGAACTGACGGAGCGTCACTGACATGCTGCAACGGATCTAAAGCGGAGGCATACAGTCAGACGCTGCCGGGAACAACAAACAAATGAAAAACTTCTATGAAAAATAAACCGTTGAAAATACTGCAACTCGGCAAATTTTATCCGATACGCGGAGGAATAGAAAAGGTGGCATATGACTTAACTGTCGGACTGTCTGAACAGCACACTGACTGTGACATGATGTGCGCTGCCATACAAGGGGGAAACAGGATCATTCCAATAAACGAACATGCACGGATAATATGCTGCCATACATGGATGAAAGCCGCCGCAACCATGATTTCGCCGGCTATGGTCTTTATGCTGCGGAAGATGCAGCGGCAATATGACATCATCCATGTGCATCATCCCGATCCGATGGCCTGCCTGGCCTTGTTTCTGTCCGGCTACAAGGGGAGAGTCATCCTGCACTGGCATAGCGACATATTGAAGCAGCAGTTTCTGCTGAAACTGTACAAGCCGCTGCAACAATGGCTGATCAGACGTGCTGACCTGATTATAGGCACATCGCCTGTATATCTGGCCGAATCACCTTTTCTGCAGAAAGTACAGGAAAAAACGGTCTGCCTTCCGATCGGAATAGCACCCGTAAAACAGGACTTGAAAAAAACAGAAGAAATCAGAGAAAGATACAGGGGAAAAAAAATCGTGTTCTCGCTTGGGCGTTTGGTCCCTTACAAAGGCTACAGATACCTGATCAATGCAGCCAAATACTTGGATGAAAGCTATGTGATCCTGATAGGGGGAACAGGACCGCTGAAAGATGACCTGCAGAAAGAAATCGAAGAACAGAACCTGTCGGAGAAAGTATTTCTGGTAGGACGTATCAGCGATGAAGAGCTTTCAGGATACTATGGAGCATGCGATGTGTTCTGTCTCAGCAGCATACAAAAGACAGAAGCTTTCGGCATCGTGCAGATCGAAGCCATGTCGTGCGGAAAACCGGTTATCGCCACAAACATTCCGCATTCAGGAGTGGCGTGGGTTAATGCGCACGGCATATCCGGACTGAATGTCAATCCGGAAGATGCGCACAGGCTGGCCGAAGCCATCAAAGCCGTAACGGAAGACGAAGCTGCATATAAAAGGTATTCAGAAGGTGCAGCAAGCAGATACCGGGAGCTATTCACCAAGGAAAAGATGATAAGTAAATGCTTAAATATATATTGTTATGAAAAATGAAAGTACAGATGCAATCGCAAAGACACTGGAAGCAAATGTAACGGCAGAAAGAAGTTACAATTACAGAAGCATGTCGGTTGCTGCATGTAGGACAAAACGTGCCTTTGACATTCTGGGGAGTTTGTTGGGTATGGTGGTTTTCTCGCCTGTATACCTGACCATTTATTATCTGATCAAACGGGAAGATGGAGGCCCGGCCATATTCAAGCAGGAACGTATCGGCTATGGGGGAAAGCCGTTCATGCTCTACAAATTCCGCTCCATGACCGTACAGTCTGAATCGGACGGCAAACCGGCTTTATGCCAGAAGAACGACAAACGGCTCACCAAGATAGGAGCTTTCCTGCGTGAGCATCATCTGGACGAACTGCCTCAACTGTGGAACATACTCAAAGGGGAAATGAGTTTTGTGGGGCCGCGCCCGGAACGCAAGTTCTTTGTCGACAAAATTACGGCGATAAATCCGAACTACGAACTGCTGTACCAGCTTCGCCCCGGGGTTTTTTCTCCGGCCACGCTCTACAACGGCTATACCGATACGATGGAGAAAATGCTGGAACGGCTCAGAATGGACCTGAAATATATGAGGGAAAGGTCATTGTGGCTTGACTGCAAGATTATCTTCCTTACGGTAAGTTCCATTCTTACAGGAAAGAAATTCTAAAACAACAAATATGGTAAAGACAAAACCCGGACTGAAACTGAGAAAAATAGGCAGCCAGTACATGATTGCGGACGCATGCGACGGAAATGTAAACATGAGCAGCGTATATAGCCTGAATCAGACGGCTGCACAGCTATGGACACAGATAGAGGAAGGAAATTCAACCCCTGAGGGACTGGCCGACTATCTGTGCGGAATATATGAAACAAACAAAGATACGGCTCTGCACGACGTGGAAAGGCAACTGGCCGAATGGAGATCTTATGGCCTGATATGCTGACCCCTCCGAAACTATGACATCCAGGGAAACAGAAAATACCGGAAAGGTACAGACGGCGTTGCTTGCGCTTCTGAAGGCCGGATTATGGGAATGCAGCCCGAACAACCTGAATCTTTTTCCTCTTTCGGCAACGGAGTGGAAGCATGTATTCAGGATGGCCGGACAGCAGACGGTTACCGGACTGACATTCCAGGGACTGCGCTGCTTGCCGGACAATCTGCTTCCTCCCCAAACATTGCTGCTGCAATGGACCGCCGAAACGGATGCCATCGAACGGAGAAACAAAAAAATGAACGCTGCATTGCAGACTCTCTGCTCCTCTTTCAAGGAAAAAGGACTGAATCCGATCCTCCAGAAAGGACAAGGCATAGCCCGGCTTTACGAAAATCCGCTGCTCAGGGAATGCGGCGACATCGATCTTTATTTTCAAAGCGCACACGACAGGGAGGCCGCACTGCAACATATAAGGCAAATGCGCATACAGATAAAGGAAGAACCCGACGGCAGTGCATTCTACGTGTGGCAAGGAGTGAAGGTGGAACATCACCAACGGCTGTTTGATCTGTACAATCCATTCCAGCAGCATGCCATCGGCCTGCTGATACGTCAGAAAGGATTTCAAGAAACAGGATCGGCACCTTACCGGCTTCCCTCCCCTTTCCTCAACCTGCTATTGCTGAACCTGCACATCCTGAAACATGCGCTGGGACGAGGCATCGGCCTGCGCCAGTTTTGCGACATGGCACGTGCCTGCTACAAACTGCATGGGGATATCAACCGGGAAGAAATGAAAACAGTATGCCGGAAACTGGGGCTCGGACAATGGAATCCGCTGCTGCATGCTTTTCTGGTAAACTGCCTCGGGCTGCCTGCCGAATGCCTTCCATACGATGAAACCGCATCTACAGCACAGCCTCTATCCGAAATTGTCTGGAGGGGAGGAAACTTCGGACAGCATAACCCGCTATACAGCAACACGGAAGGAAAGGCACGCAAATGGGAAACAGCACGCTCATTCGGACACAACGTAGGCTTTGCTTTCCGCTATGCACCGACAGAAGCCTTTTGGATTTTCACCAGCCTGATAAAAGGACAGTTCAGGTAAAGGAGGCAGAGAGATTAGAGTTTAAATTTTCCGATTAAGTATTTTTATGCCTATCAATTGCACTACATATTATTTCCGCATAGCAGACTTTCTGTTCTCGGTACAGTTGCCTGAAGCATCAGACATCGAAAAGCTGCTTCCTTCCTTCCGCCCTTTCCGGGAAACAGAAAATACGGACGGACAGATTCTTTTCAACTTTTCGGCACTGCCAGACGGTATTTCGCAGGAAGAAAGTTCGGACAAGCTGCTGGAGGAAACCGATAATGACATGGGTCATCTGAGCTTATACGCTTCAAGCTCAGGCTACCGCGTTGATGTTTCAAACAACGGCTATACCCATCGGCTACAGGCATCCCCGGACTTTTCGTCCGTCAGAGCTTCTGTTCTGTGGAGCGACAAATACGTGGGAAACATACTGTCTTCCATGATCCGCATCGCTTATGCACAAGCCATACTGCCCCATGAGGCTGTATCCATTCATGCCGCAACGGTTTCACACGAAAACAAGGCTTACCTTTTCATGGGAAAAAGCGGAACAGGCAAAAGCACCCATGCCAGTCTATGGACCGCCTGCATACCGGGTGCCGAACTGTTGAACGATGACAATCCTACCGTCCGCATCGTGAACGACAAAGCATATGCCTACGGCACACCCTGGAGCGGAAAGACGCCCTGCTATAAAAACGCCTCCTATCCCATAGAAGGGATGGTACGGCTGGTCCAGGCACCCGAAAACCGCTTCATCCTGAAGGAAGGAACAAAAGCATTTGCCATCCTTTATCCGGGATGCTCAGTGATATCGCAGGATATCCGCCTGCGCAACTGCCTGTACGACACACTGGCACGGCTGTCCGGAATGACAACCGTCGGTACGCTTGAATGCAGACCCGACGAGGAAGCGGCACTTCTGTGCTTTCAGAATCTGAATCGTTTATCAACTCCAGATGAAATAAGTATAATCCATTAAATTTATAACACACAACAATGAACAAACAATTTTTATGGGCAAGTCTGATTGCCGTACTGTTGCTGACATCCTGCGCTTCACGAAAGAATTTCGTCTACCTGCAGGATATGCAGCTGGGGGAAAAATACCCCATAGAAACCAGCTATGAAGCTGTTATCCACAAAGACGACCGGCTGAGCATTACGGTGAGCAACAAAAATCCGGAACTTGCCATTCCGTTCAACGTTTCCGGAGGGACGTTCAAGGTCGGAGCCGACGGAAATGTCACGGCAGACAATTCAACCCGAACAAACGAGAACGGATACCGCGTGGACGCATCAGGAAACATCGACTTTCCCATTCTCGGCAAGTTGTATGTAGAGGGCTTGACAGTAAGCCAGGTGAAAGAACTGATCAAGAAGCGGATTGAAGAGGGAAACTACATGAACGACCCGCTCATCTCGATCGAGTTCCTCAACTTCAAGTACACCATGCTGGGAGCTGTTGCAAGTAACGGCACCTTCACCACAAACGGTGACCGGATAACGATTCTGGAAGCCATAGCCAAAGCGGGTGACCTGAGCGCGAAAGCGAAGGTAGACCGGGTAGCCGTCATCCGGGAAGTGAACGGCGAACGCGAAATGCACATGCTCGACCTGCGTAGCACAGACATATTCGACTCGCCCTGCTTCTACCTGCAGCAGAACGACATCGTATATGTAGAACCCAAATACCGCAAGAAAGACAACGAAGACCGCGGCTGGCAATTCGCAACAACCCTACTGTCTGTCGCAAGTGTCATATGTTCAATCTTATGGCTCACCAAATAACCATTCTATAAAAAAACTATGCAGACTAATACTCCGACAAACAAGAACGACCAGAGCATAAACCTAATGGATCTGCTCGTTTATTTCGCATCCAAGTGGAAATGGTTCCTCATTTCGATACTGGTATGCGGAGGCATAGCATGGTACTGCTATGCCAGTGCGCCGCTGGTCTATTTCCGGTCGGCAACCGTTATCATCAAAGATCCGTCCAACAAGACTTCCACTACGGGACTGGACCGCTTCGACAACATCATCAACAAAGTAAACGTAGCGAACGAAATTCTTCAGTTCCGTTCCAAGAAACTGGTGCGCGAAGTGGTAAAGCGGATACACGCCGATATCAGCTACCTGAAGGAAGACGGACTGCGCACCAACGAGCTGTATACACAGTCGCCCGTACTGGTCAATTTCCCGGATGCTTTGCCCGAACAGCATTTTGCCTTTACGCTGACGCTGAAGGACAACAAGACAGTGGAGCTTTCGGACTTTACAGGCATCAGTGCCAAACCGAACTATACCATCAGCCTGAACGACACGACGGAACTGGCCGAAGGCATGCGCATCGTGGCCACATCCACCAACTTCTATACCGATTCATGGAAAGACGCTTCGATCCGCATCGTAAAGCGTCCGGTGGAGTCTATGGTAAACTATTACAAGGGGGCGATCGGAATCCGTCAGGAAGAAGAAGAATCTTCTATCCTTACTCTCTCGCTGAAGGACAGTTCGCCGGCACGCGCGGAAGACATGCTGAACACGCTTATCAACGTGTATAACGAAGAGGCGGTGAAAGACAAGAACCAGGTGGCGGTGAATACGGCCAACTTCATCAACGAACGCCTCATCATCATCGAAAGCGAACTGGGAAGCGTAGAATCGGATCTGGAATCGTTCAAGCAGAGAAACCAGATTATCGATATCGCTTCGTCGGCAGGCATGTACATGTCTGAATCGCAGAAGTACAACACCGACGCACTGGAACTGGAAACGCAGCTCAGACTGGCAAACTTCATCAAGGAATACCTGACAGACCCGACCAAGGAAACCGACCTGATTCCGTCGAACACCGGTATCAGCGACATGAATATCGAAAACCAGATCAATCTGTACAACACAGCCAAACTGAAGCGTGACCGGCTGATAGACGACAGCAGCGAGAACAATCCGGTTGTGAAAGAGCTGAACAACACGCTCAGGGCCATGAAACAGAATATCATACGCGCCGTTGACAACATGATTGTCAGCCTGAACGTAAAACGGAACGATGCGCAGAACCGGGAAATGAGGGCACAGGACCGCGTAACGGCGATCCCGACCAAAGAACGCCAGATGCTGTCGATCGAACGCCAGCAGAAAATCAAGGAAGCACTTTATCTGTATCTGCTGAACAAACGTGAGGAAAACGCGCTCTCGCAGGCGATGGCAGACAACAATGCCCGGGTAATCGACGGGGCGGAAGGAAGCGACTCGCCCATCTCACCCCAGCGGAACCGCATTCTGCTGCTCGGAATACTTATCGGAATTGCCCTGCCGGCTGTGGGATGCCTGCTGGTACTCTTCATGGACACACGTGTACGCAGCCGCAAGGAGGTGGAAAAAGCGCTGAACGTGCCGTTCCTCGGAGAGATTCCTTTCGACAAGGAAAAATCGAAAGGACACCAGAATGGAAGAATTGCAAGCATAGCGGACGAAGACGGCATGGTGTCTGAAGCCTTCCGCATCCTGCGCACCAACATCTCGTTCATGTCGCACAAAGACAAGCCCATACAGGTGATCACATTTACATCGTTCAGCGAAGGTGCCGGAAAGACCTTCATCTCGCAGAACCTTGCCACCAGCCTTTCTTATACAAAGAAACGGATCGCCATGGTAGACCTCGACATCCGCAAAGGTACGCTGAGCCACCGCTTCGGAAGCCGTCAAAACGGCGTTACAAACTACTTGTCCGACTCTTCGGTCACCGTAGATGACATCATCCAGAAGCACGAATACTTCGATGTCATTCCGTCCGGACCATCGGCTCCCAACCCGGCCGAACTGCTGATGGACAGCCGCCTGGACGAACTGATTGCCGAACTGCGCAAACGTTACGACTATATCATTGCCGACAACGTGCCTGTGGGCATCATCGCCGATGCCAGCATCGCCAACCGTATAGCGGACCTCACCGTGTTTGTGGCGCGCGCCGGACGTCTGGACCGCCGCCAGCTCCCTGACATCGAAGACCTCTACGAAGGAAAGAAGCTGCGTAACATGGCGCTCGTTCTCAACGGAGTGGATCCGAAACGCCGGGGATACGGATACGGCTACGGATATGGTTACGGTTACGGTTACGGACATGGATACGGTTACGGACATTCGAAGAAAAAGAAATGACGCTCCGCCGGTACAATTGCATAATCCGGCATGGACTTCTTTTGCCCACAAACCTGCATTTCCTAGGGTATCAGAGCGCGAAATTTGTCTTTTTTGGCATTTTTTACCACCCAAAGAGCAAATTCTTCGCAAAAATTATCCGTCATATCATAAATATACGTAACTTTAGCCGCTAAGGATGTAGCGGAATCGTTAAAATGTTGTTTCAAGCATCACAACTTTTGATACTTTACCGCTATGATTCCATTTAGGGGGACAAATCAACATTATACAGAACTCACGTAATTAAAAAAATTAAAAGGGAACAGCGAATGAACGGAAAAAGCAAATGAAAAACATTGCTGGCTTGGTGGCCGGCGGCTGCCTCCAGCGCATTCAAGAGATTCAAATTCAAACCAATAAACTAAAAAAGAAAGGAAAACTATGAAGAAAGAGTACATTGCTCCACTCACCGAGAGAACGGAGGTGGAACTGGAGCAGGGGTTTATGGCTGCTTCAGTGGTCGACAAAGAAGAACCTAACAGTGACGTCACAGCAGGAAGTCAGCAAATTGATGAGAATTTTGATTTCACAGGCAAAGGTCAAGATGTCTGGGGAACATCATCAAATAATTAAAAAGAAAGGAGTAACTGATATGAAACTGAAACACTATTTAGGCGTGCCGTTTATGGGCACGGTGGCACTTCTTGCTTTCACCGGATGTTCCGACGAGCTGGAAAGTGGAAAAAACAATATACCGCAAGGCAACGGAATCGTGTTTGGTGCAAGCGCACAATATGCCGGTCCGATAACGCGTGTTGCATACGGTGACTATGACTTTACGGAAGGACACGAAGGTGAGTTCGGTTTTCGTGAAAGTCAAGATATCACGTGGGAATCTACTGATCAGGTATCAATTTATTCTCCCACTTCGCCCAACCAGCAGCAAGTAGATTACGGCATTCAGGATAATACTGAAAATACAGATGCAAGCGAAGCCTATCTTGCCGCTATCAACGGACAAGACGGACTGCAGTGGGACAGAACGAGCACAACGCAAGACTTTTATGCTGTCTATCCTTCGAAAGCAAGCATCACGAACACTCAGATAAAAAATCTCGTGAGCTTCGAAGACGGCGTGCTTACAGGATACGTGCCCATCAATCAGGAACACACCATCACCAAAAGCGACAATGAATGGACAGCCAAGCCAAATATGAACTGGCTCTACATGGCAGCGATAAACAAAGGCTATAAAGTGCCGGCTCCTGATGCAGAACAAGACGGCATTTCACTTGATTTTGTGCCGCTGGTAACCACGCTCGAAATCACTTTTGTAGGTCCCACCGAACAGCCGATAGCCTCGTTCAACGTCGAATCAAACAGCGTACCTGTTACAGGGCAGTTCCTTTGCGATCTGAAACAAGGAAACACGACTACAGACGGAGATTTCGAAAATGTACCTGACTGTGAATCGATTGGGACGCATACTACCAACACTTATGCAACGGTCAGCACGTATTGGAATGAACCCAGTGAATCCGAGGACGGAACTACTGTTTATACACGTAAACCTTTAACTCTTGCCGCAGGTGAAGAAATCACATTCAACGTGTTCCTTCTGCCTAACCAAGACTTGGAAAACGTAACCATTCGTGTAGCAGGATTCAATACAAGTAGCCGCACTCTGTCGCTGGGTTCTCTGGGTGTTGTGCTCAGGCCTCACCGGAAGACTTGTATCAGGGTTCAGGCTCCGAAAATTAATGCCAGCGAAACCAACGAATGGATTTCTGGACTTAATGATAATGTGCTGGTTTCACAGCTTTCAATCCCTGGAACGGCAAATTCGTTCTCGTACATGTATCGTGGAACAAATTCGCATATCTACCAAGCGCAGACAAAAGATATTGATGCACAATGGAATGCAGGTATCCGTTGCTTTGAACTGGTTTGCTCAGAAAAATATGACAATTATAATAATAATAACAGCTCACCAAACGTTACAAATTTAGCCGACGCAAACTTGGGATGCAATCGAACAAATATCGGCATGACCTTTGGCGATGCGGTGGATGCGATATGGAATAAAGTTAACGGTACTGGAGAATTTGCTATAATTATACCGACTTATGAGTCAGGGACAGGACATCCTGGGGACCATAACGGAGTAATAAGTTTTGCAAAAGCCCTTAATGCTTTCTATGATAGTCGCAACTATAAATATAAATACCAAACTTACAGTTCCACCCTTACGGTAGGTAAGGCAAGAGGACATTTGCTTTTCATTGCGCGCATCACGAGTGAAGAGGATGAAAACCCTGACGATTATATGCCTGAACCTGCTAAAGGAATTTTTGTTGACCAATGGGGTTCGCTGAAAGATAATTGGGCACGCCGTGGTTACACAACAAGAAGCGGTACGGTTGTGAACAACTGGGGTACGTCAACTACAGACCGTTATTCAATGGAAAGCTATATGCTTTATAGAGGTGGCAATGTTCCATCCATTTTCCCAGAAAGAGTTGATGCCAACACCAACTTCGTGCATTCCAGTACACGACATGACGGCTCAAAAGGAACAGCTTACATTCAGGATTGGATGCGAGTAGTGCCTGATCCCGGTGTTATAGATGGTCTGCAAGGTGCAGGCGGTTATACGTTGCATGGTGATTACAAAGTCTACTGGAACGAGTCATTGACAGAAAAGCAAGATGACATTTGGAATACATTTACCCGCTCTATCCAGCAGAACAGCACAGACAGTCCTGACGCATTCTATATCAACTCGCTCGACGGATATTTTGTAGATCAAAACATCACCGAAAGTTTCACTCCGTATGTAGCCAGTGGAACTTGGGGCGTAGGGTTGTCTAGCGGTGGAACTGGTGGTAACATCGGAGCGTGGGCTACCCATATCAACAACTACTTCTATAACAAAATTCTGGAATTTGGCGAAGACAACATCTACGGCCCGATGAACATCGTGCTGATGGACCGTGTGTATGCTGATGACCCCAGCAGCTATCTGCCGTCTGTTATCGTCAACAACAACTACCGTTTCCCGTTGCGTACAGCCGATGAAGGAACTACTCAAAACAGATCCTCAGACGCTTCATACGCATCAGGAGGCAGCGTTTGGAAATAATTTTGGTCTTATGCAGTGAAGGTGTGCCTGACGGCACACCCTCATTGTAATCCAGTTGATTGCAGATTATGCAAACACATGCAGCGACATTGCAAGCAGCATAGTCTGTGATGGAGAGAAGATGCCGGAAAAAGACTGCAAAATCATTCATTTTAGAAAAAACGATCAAGACACAAATAGAATGAAACTGATTCTCAAAGCTTGCTGTATCGGACTGCTGGGAACGATGGCCTCCTGCACTGACACGGATGAAAAACAGATGCTGCAACAGAGCAGCGAAATACATCTGACAGGTACAGCCGACGGATTTACATCGCTTCAACAGTCACGTACACAAGTAGGTGACATGACAGAAAATGGAGTGGTACTGATAGAATGGAGCGCAAACGACAAGATCGGAGTGTTCGGTGACAATGCCGTAAACCTCCTGTTTACAGGAAACAACACCGAAGCAGCCGCAGAAGCGACTTTCTCTGGAACAGCCGAAGCGAATGCAATACCCCGATACGCTTACTATCCTTATGTGGAAGGACTGACTGACCTGCATTCCATCCCGGCAACGATCTCTGCCGAACAGACATATGCTGACGAAAGTTCTATTGCGCGATATGACATAAAGGCTTCACAAAGCATTACAGACGAAGAAGACGGCTACAAAGTGCGCATGCGCCAAATGGCCGCTCTTGTCCGCTTTGAAATTGACCTGAATGGAGTGGGCGAACTGACAGGTGACGAACTGATGCTCCGTGCCGAACTGCAAACCGGCGCTCCGGTATCAGGCAATTTTACCTATGACCTGGCAAATCCGGAAAACGGACTCACCGCAGAAGGCACACCCGGAAATTCACTCAACCTGACATTTGCCAACCAACCGCCGATTACTGAAACTGTAGTGGCCTACGCCATAATGGCTCCAGGGGAGCAAGAGGGAACAACATGGACCTGCACATTCCATACCGACCGACACAAGGTGACTTTCACAACCCAAGCTCTATGCAATCTCGAAGCCGGCAAATATTACACGTTGCCGCTCAATGCACAAGTGCTGGAAAATAACCAAGCGGAAATCACTGAGATAACCGAAGAAGAAGAAACAGCAAACTGCTATATCGTAACAGAAACGGGACGTCATGACTTTCTGGCAACTGTCATTGGCAACGGACAGAAAGGAATCATCCCCAATGCGGGTTTCCATACAGAATCGGCATATATCAATCCGCAGTCGGCAAAACTTTTGTGGAGCGATGTAGAAAACTTTGTTTCCGATGTTTCTCTGGAAAACGGACGCGTCTACTACAACGTAAACAGCCTTTCCGGCAATGCAGTTATAGCTGTATATGACGAACCCGACCAACAGGGAAATATCTTGTGGAGTTGGCATATTTGGGGAACAGGCGGAGAAACGCCCGCTGACGAAGAGTATACCAACAGGGTGGGAACACAACTGACAGTAATGGACCGCAACATCGGTGCCCATAACAAAACCTCTGTCAACGCAATGCTTTATCAGTGGGGACGCAAAGATCCGTTTCCCAATTCGCTGACCTACTATGCAGACGGTGCAGTGCAAGATATCGAAACGTCATTTCCTGTATATGTTTCACAGACAGGTACGATTGAAGAATCCGTCCGCCATCCAGACCAGATGATGAAGTATCAGGACAATACCCATCAGGACTGGCTTGCCGAATCGAACAACTACCTTTGGGGAGATACAAACGACTGGCAACCCGGATGGCCGGACTATCTGAGCAACTCTGAATGTGTGGCAGAATGGACAGACGTGAAGACCATCTACGACCCGTCACCTGTAGGATACCGTGTACCCAACAAGTTTACATGGACCTATTTCGTATCAAGAAGCAATGGTGATACTTCCGGCATATCCGGAGTAACCAACAGGCTGGACTATATCAACTATGTAAGATATGACAACGGCTATTACTTCAAGAAAAATGAAAGCGACACGGAAGGAGCGTATTACCCGCCCATTTCCAAACGCTATGGTACGGATGGCACCATGATAGCAGCGGGACAAGGAGGCGAACTGATGCTTGGCGTTAGCGGTTTCTACTGGTCGGCCACCCCGTATGGAATAGGAAATACAGACGTACTGTATTCGGCCTATTTTCACTTCGGAAGATATACAGAGCAAAGCGGTACCACAGGTTACAGTTCAGGCAATGGTGTTGCAGTCTGCGATTTCATATCAAGCCGCCGCGACGCACACGGCATTCGTTGCGTGAGAGAAAACTGATTGATTTTATAAACAAAAAATAAACGACATGAAACAGAAAACATTCATCGCAGCTTTAGCCTTGGCGGCTGCGTGTCCGGTTTTCGCACAAACCGGAGAAAACGCTGAAACCACAGAAACCGTGGAATACAGCAGCGACAAGTATAAAGTAGAAACAAACCGTTTCTGGAGCAACTGGTTCATCAGCGTGGGCGCAGGTCCGCAAATGCTGTTCAGCGACCACGACAGACAGATGAAGTTCGGCAAGCGTATCTCACCCGCACTGGACATTGCTATAGGCAAATGGTTCACACCGGGCATCGGTGTACGCTTCATGTACAGCGGACTTTCGCTTGACGGAGCGACACAGAACGGGGCGCACTCTGACGGCACTCCCATCAGCGGCAAACCCTGGAACGGCTACTGGCTGACCAACCAGGATATCAATTTCTACCACTTCCACTTCGATGCCATGTTCAACTTCTCCAACCTGTTCTGCGGGTATAACGAGAAGCGTATCTGGAACTGCATCCCCTACGGTGGTCTGGGTGTGATCAAGGCGACAGACTCTCCTACCCATACGGACATTGCCGCAAACTTCGGTATCCTGAACACATTCCGCCTCAGCTCGGCATGGGACATCAACCTCGACATCCGCGGTACCATAATGAGCGACGACTTTGACGGAGAAACCGGAGAGCGTGGCGGAGAAGGTCTGCTGGCAGCAACCGTAGGCTTCACTTACAAAATCAAGCCGAGAGGATGGGAACGCAGCAAGACGATTACACGCACTGCCTATAACAACGACGAACTCAACGCCATGCGCGAGAAACTTAACCGCATGAACGACGAGAACGCCCGCCTGAGAGAGCAGCTTGCCGAAAAGCCTGAAACAGTCACCAAGCAGATCGCATCTTCCAACCTGATCACATTCCGGATCGGAAAGAGCGACCTCTCGAACGAAGCCCGCGTCAACCTCGGCATGCTGGCTGAAGTCATCAAGAAGGGAGATCCCTCTACCGTTTATACAATCACCGGATATGCTGATGCCGGTACCGGAAGCAAGAAGCTCAACGAACGTCTGAGTAAGGCACGTGCGGAAGCCGTATACAACTGCCTTGTTGAAGAGTTCGGTGTGAACAAATCGCAGCTCAAGGTTGACTATAAGGGCGGTGTAGAAAATATGTTCTACGACGATCCTCGCATGAGCCGTGCGGTAATCACAAAGAGCAACTGATTGGAATAACCGCATTCTTTAGAAGAACGCAAAAGCGTTAAGACACGGAGCATTGAAAGAGTCCGGAGTTCACGGAGCACACAAAAGCTTCGCGCGCTCCGACTCCTTCAAAAATACGTTTCCGCGGCTTTGCGTTTTTGCGTTCGTTTTTTATAGATTCTTTCGCTTCGACTATGCTTACAGACAAACTCTTGCTGAACAACGACCAATTCTTCACGGAAGTGGCACGCATGCTTGCCGGAGGAAACTCCGTAACCTTGCGGGCCAAAGGAAACAGCATGTATCCGTTCATCGTAGACGGACGTGACAGCGTCATATTGCAGACCTACAGGAAAACAGCCGCCGTAGGAGATATCGTACTGGCCCATTTGCCGGAAAAAGGATTCGTGCTCCACCGCATTTACAAGAATGACGGAAATGAATTCGTGCTGATGGGCGACGGCAATCTTCACACAACCGAACGCTGCAGCAAGAACGACATCGTGGGGAAAGTTGTCAAGATCATACGGAACGGAAGATACATAGACTGTTCCTCTTCCATCGAACGGTATAAGGCCACACTTTGGAGAAAAATGCTGCCCACACGCCGCTACCTGCTGTTCGCATGCAGATGGTGGGTGAAAAGAAATGAACGATGAACAACCTGAAATGGCTATGGAAAATATCGGACGGATTCCGTCCGGCTATCGCATGCAGCGCACTGACAGGTACGCTGCATGTTTGTGTTTCACTTGCATTCGTGTATGTGTGCAAGCACCTCATTGACATCGCAACGGGAATATCGGATGACAGGCTCGGCTCTTATATAGGCTGGCTGGCATCATGCCTGGTCATGCAGCTGCTGCTCTCGGCAGCAAGAAGCCGCCTGACCGCACAGACAGAAATACGGCTGAGAAACGAGCTGCGGAGAAAACTGTTTGTCCACCTGATGGACAGCCGATGGAACGGACAGGAAACATACCACAGCGGTGATGTGCTGAACCGGCTGGAAGAAGACGTGAGCACAATCACCAACGCACTGTGCAGCACAGTGCCCGCCGTCTTCATCACTGTCGTCCAATTCGGAGGAGCCTTGTTTTTCCTCTCCAGACTGGACGTACGCCTTGCCGGAATACTCCTATTCATCATGCCGGTCGCTTTGCTGTTCAGCAAGGGCTACGTACGGAAAATGCGCCGGATGACACGCGAAATACGTGAAACGGACAGCCACATACAAAGCCATCTGCAGGAAAACCTGCAACACCGCATACTGATACGCACGCTGGAATATACGGAAAAGACAATCGACAAGTTTGCAAACATACAGTTCCTATTGCAGGACAGGATTGTCCGCCGCACAAACTTTTCCATTTTCTCACGCTCAATGATACAGATCGGATTCATGAGCGGCTATGCAACCGCTTTCCTGTGGGGAATATTCGGACTGCAGGATGGAACGGTTACATTCGGCATGATGGCCGCCTTTCTGCAACTGGTGGCACAGATACAACGCCCGATGGTGGACATGAGCCGGCAAATCCCCACGTTCATACGCGTCTTTACTTCCATCGACCGGCTGAAAGAACTGGAAGCACTCCCCTCAGAAGAGTCAAGCCCGTCTCTCCGTATGGAAGGCCCCTTGGGAATACGCGTCAATCATCTCCATTTTTCATATCCCGGAAGCAACCGAAACGTTCTGGACAATTTCTCGCACGACTTCAAGCCCGGAAGCCTCACCGCCGTTGTGGGTGAAACCGGCGCAGGAAAAAGCACCCTCATCCGGCTGATGCTGGCACTGCTCCAGCCCGACGAAGGCGAAATAGCATTCTATAACAGCAAAGAAACAGTAAAGAGCTCCCCTCACACCCGCTGCAACCTTTCTTATATACCGCAAGGGAATACCCTGCTGAGCGGAACAATCAGAAGCAATCTCCTGATGGGCAGACCGCAAGCAACCGACCAAGAGCTCTACAACGCACTGTATCTTGCCGCAGCCGATTTCGTAACGGCCCTGCCAGACGGCCTTGACACACCGTGCGGAGAAGGCGGAGCAGGACTTAGCGAAGGACAAGCGCAACGCATAGCCATCGCACGCGGCCTGTTGCGTCCCGGAAACATCCTGCTGATGGACGAGCCGACCTCCTCCCTTGACAAGGAAACGGAAGAAACGTTGCTGAAGCGTCTGTCCGGACAGGTAAAAGGAAAAACCCTCATTATGATTACACACAGGGAAACAATCGCCGGACTGTGCAAGGAAGTCGTAAGGATGACAAAAAACACGCCGGCAAAACAGGAGAGCATTTCACAAGGTTCAGTACATGACTGAAGTGCAGGGAAGTTCTACCTCACCAAAAAGCAGCATGGCATTGAACAGGCAGATTTTCCGGTATTCCGGAAGAGCAGACACCGCTATCTCACGCTCGGCGATCACACCATCCCGCAACAGTTCTTCACGCCTGGTTCCCTTGAGCAAGGGATGTGCCGGCGTATGCCATTCACTTCCGTTCCATAGAGCGATATTGGCTATGGAAGTGTCCGTAAGCAGTCCGTTGCGCACAATCAGCACATCATCAGCGTTTCCTCTTTGCGAGAACAGGACATCAAGTCCGGTACGGTCGGCATACTTGAACGAATAGTCAACGCCGCCGCACGGAACGAGCCGCAGACTATGCACCGGACGGATACGGTAAGGAAAATATTCCACCCGTTCAATCTCCCGGCCATACACAATCCGGCACCGTGTCCTGCTGCTATAAAGGGCAGGACGAATCACATCTTCCAGCCGAAGCGGAGGCATGTTTCCCCACACCGCACGGCGAGTGGCATTCATCCGCTCATCATGCAGCGGCATATTCCAGGCTGTCCGCCCTTCAATCCGAACCGTTTCAATAAATCGGCACATACACTTTTCTTTTCATTTCTTCATATTCATCACGCACATCGCTCAGAAAGGTTATACCTCCCCCACTCTTGAAGACCAGCTTCCCTCCCGCTTCCTGCTCCAGAAAACGGATCATCACGGCACTGTCCAGGTCTTTCCCGTCAAAATAACCCATTACACCCGTATAGAATCCCCGGGAATAGTTTTCGGCTTCCCGAATGATATCCACCGTTTTTTTCTTGGGAGCACCGGTAACGGAACCGGCAGGAAGCAAACGGAAAAACAGTTCTCCCAGCCTCCGGGCGTAATCGAGAGGCAGGCGGCCCCGTATCTCAGAACTCATCTGGAGCAGCCGCCCGTCATGCGTGTCCACTTCATCCATATAGCGGTAGCGCATCACCGTAACCTCATCCGCTATCTGGCTCAGATCATTGCGTATCAGATCGGTGATTGTGGCATGTTCAGCCGTTTCCTTTTCATCGGAAAGCAATCGCAGCCCGGCATCAGGCACAGACGCGTCAATCGTTCCCTTCATGGGATGAGAACTGATAAATCCGTCCTGTATGCGGACAAAAATCTCAGGCGAGAAGACCACAAACCGGTCTTTCAGCCACAACTTATAAAGCGCCTCCGCACGGACAAATATACGGAACAGAGAGAGATCCGTTTCCACCGGAGTAGCGCATGTCAGGTTAATGAGAAACGTATTCCCTTCCCAGATATTCCTCCGGACAATGTCAAAAGAATGGCTGTAGTCCTCAAAACTTTCCGGAAAACTTTTCCATAAGAAAGGTTCCTTCAGACGCGGCATTTTCCCGGCCCAGTTTCCGGCCCGGGGAAATAAAAACAAAAGCTCATCCTCCGGAATATCTTCGGGACGCTCCACCAGGCATTGTTCCATGTCAAAATCAATCATGAAGAAAAAGGGAGTTCCTTCCCCTCCCCATCTGTCCATTCTCCGCACAGCTTCTTCCTTATCAACAAACACAAGTTTTCCCATTTTCATCCACATTCTGATTCATATTCCGAAACCGCCTTTCCAACAGGCTGAAACAGAAAAATTGGGGCAAAATTAATGAAAAGAAAAGAATAAGCAAATACCTATTTTCAGGTATTGGCATTGTCGCGGCAGATGGCTAATTTTGCACCGTTATTTTTTTACGGCAAAAACATACAGACAAATCGATTATGACTGACAACGGAACAAAAGACTGCAAACCCGCTTCCGCCAAACGTTACTGGTGGAAAGCTATCGCCTCATTTCTGACGGTTCTTTTTACCATGCCCTTAGGACATGCTCTGATGATTATCATGGAACACGCCATGAACGAAACGGCACTCCACTATTCGGCCTTCGCCATGGGAGCCGCAGGCATGATCATGGTCATTGCGGGCGTTTATGCAAAAGGTGATACCCGGCAGACACTCTGGGGATTTTTCGGCGGCTTGCTGTTCTGGACCGGATGGGTGGAATTTCTTTTCATGTACTATGCCAACCGCTACGGCACCCAGCCTCAGCTCGATCCTGTTACCGGCGAAGTCGTCACGCGCCCGGAATACCTGATTATGCCCGCTTCTTTCGGCTTTTGGATGATGGTAATGCTCATGTACATATTCAGCACAAAAAACGGATGCAACTTCATCAACTGGTGGCAGCGCCGCATCCTGAGAAACCGGAAAAATGAAATCGCCGCCCGCCCCATGACGCGCCATACGTCCATTGTCACTTTCATGGAACTGATCATGATTCTTTGGGGATCCTACCTTTTGCTCATGTTCTGCTACGACGACAATTTTCTGGGCGACCTTCATCCGGTCACACTGCTTGTCGGGCTGGGATGCCTGATCGGCTCTTTCTTCATCTTCGCCAAGCAACTGCGGATTGCTTCGTGGGGAGCAAATATCCGCATGGCAATCGCTACGGTAGTAGTATTCTGGACACCGGTAGAAATCATGGGACGCATGAATCTGTTCAATGAAATCTGGATTGCTCCCATGGAACACAAAACCGAAATGGGCATTGTCGTGGCTGCATTTGCAGCGCTGGTAATCTACCTGTGCGCCGCCGCCAGAAAGAAAAAGAAAGCGGTACACTGACTTCTGGAAGAAACAGATCCCGTTTAAGAGCGTTTCAATTTTCCAATGAAACTAATTCCACCCACAATCTGTTTCTGAACAGCATACCGGCCAAAAGAACACGAAAAAATTTCACTATTTTTCCGTTTTATGCTTACCTTTGTAAAAAGGATTGGATTGCTATATCAAACAGCCGGTTAGATATGTCACTATGGAACAAACTTAGAGGGATCTGGAATGCCGAAGACGCAGACGAAGCCGTCGGCAACAGTTCTGTGCCTGCACCGTATTCCATCCCGCACTACGTCATAGTAGACGTTGAGGTTGGCGTGAAAGACCATAAAATCCATGACATCGGAGCTCTCCGCGACGACGGAGCTGTATTTCACAAGAATTCAAAAAAGGAACTTTTTGACTTTATGGGAAATGCCGGCTATATCTGCGGACACAACATTATCCATCACGATGCCACTTACCTGTTTGACCAAACGACTCCCGGCAGGATGCTCGTCGATACCCTTTATATCTCTCCCCTGCTTTTCCCTGAACGCCCGTATCACCGGCTCGTGAAAGACGACAAGCTGGTGAGCGACCAGATGAACAATCCGGTAAACGACTGCGAAAAGGCAAGGGACCTGCTGATGGACGAAATAACGCGCTGGAGTTCATTGCCGGACAAAAAGCAGGAGCTCTTCGCGTCACTGCTGAAAGGGGAAAAAGAGTTTGAAGGATTTCTCAGCATGGTGAATGCAAGATACTGCAAAAAAGGACTGGCGGAACTGGCAAGAAGCCTCTACAATGGAAAAATATGCGACCATGCCGATCTTCAGACGCTGATCAGGCAATACCCGTGCGAACTGGCATATGCACTGGCTCTGATTGACACGGCAGACTACCGCTCGGTTACGCCCAGATGGGTGCTCCGGAACTATCCGGCAGTTGAATATGTTGTAAAACTCCTCCGCCATACCCCATGCAACGAAGGATGCGACTATTGCAACACCCAACTGGATGTACACCATAATTTAAAGGCATTTTTCGGTTATGAACATTTCCGCACATACAACGGCGAACCGCTTCAGGAACGGGCTGCCCGGGCAGCCATAAAAGGCAAGTCGCTGCTTGCGATATTCCCGACCGGAGGAGGCAAATCACTGACTTTCCAACTGCCCGCACTGATGGAGGGCCGTTCTGTACATGGACTGACAGTTGTCATCTCTCCTTTGCAGTCGCTGATGAAAGATCAGGTAGACAATCTTGCCGACAGAGGCATTACCGATGCCGTGACCATCAATGGCCTGCTAGACCCCATAACCAGGGCGTTAGCCATACAGAGAGTGCACGACGGAGAGGCTTCACTGCTATATATATCCCCGGAAACGCTTCGTTCAAAAACCATCGAACGAATTCTGATGGCACGCCATGTCGTAAGGTTCGTTATCGACGAAGCGCATTGTTTTTCTTCATGGGGACAGGATTTCAGGGTAGACTATCTTTATATCGGAAAATTCATAAAGGAATATCAGCTGAAAAAAGGATGCAAAGACCCGATACCGGTTTCCTGCTTCACCGCTACGGCAAAGCAAAAAGTGGTGCAAGACATACGCGACTATTTCAAGCAAACGCTCAACCTGGACTTGGAGCTGTTTGCTTCAACGGCTTCAAGAACAAACCTGCACTATTCGGTCATCCACTCTGAAACGGATGAGGACAAATACCTGAAGCTAAGGGAACTTATATCCGAATCCGACTGCCCGACAATCGTCTATACATCGCGGACCAAGCGCACCGAAGAACTGGCAAAGAAATTAACCCGCGACGGATATAAAGCACTGGCCTTCAACGGAAAGATGGACTCGGACGTAAAAATAGCCAACCAGGACGCGTTCATGAACGACCAGATACGCATCATCGTGGCAACTTCAGCGTTCGGCATGGGCGTGGATAAAAAAGATGTAGGGCTCGTTGTACATTACGATATTTCCGATTCGCTGGAAAATTATGTGCAAGAGGCAGGAAGAGCCGGCCGGGATCCCAGCCTGAATGCCCGCTGCTATGTGCTTTACTGTGACAATGACCTGGACAAGCATTTTATTCTGCTGAACCAGACGAAACTGAGCATCAGTGAAATCCAGCAGATATGGAAAGCTATAAAAGACCTTACCAGGCAACGCAAAAGGATATGCTGCTCGGCTCTGGAAATCGCACGGCAGGCAGGATGGGACGACGCTGTTTCAGACATTGAAACCCGTGTAAGGACAGCCTTGGCAACCTTAGAACAGAACGGATACATCGAAAGGGGCAACAATGTGCCGCACGTCTATGCCACCGGCATTACTGTAAAGAACGTGGACGAGGCAAGAAACCGTATCACTGCTTCCCTGCTGTTCGGCAGCGATGAAATAGAAAATGCTGTCCGGATCATCAAATCGTTGATTTCCCAAAAGCACATCACCAAAACTCCGGATTCAGAGGCCGAATCACGAATCGACTATCTGGCAGACATCCTGGGACTGAAGAAAAAGGAAATCGTGTCTGTTGTCGAAAGGATGCGGCAAGAAGGCATTCTGGCGGACAGCAGGGACATTTCTGCCTATCTGATGGATGCAGGCGACTCGGAGAAGAAATCACGGACACTTCTTGAACGTTTTGCGAAACTTGAAAAATACATGCTAAGCAGCATCCCCGACGAAACATTGCAGATATCATGCAAGCAGTTGAACGACAATGCTGTAAAGAACGGCATCAGCACTTCCAAAGAGAAGGATATCCGAACTTTGCTGTACTTCCTTTGCATCAAAGGATATACCCGCAAAAAAGAGGACGCAGCCCACAACCTGAAAATCATCCGCCAGACAAACATGGAATCGACTCTCAGCCGATTTGAAAAACGGTTGGCAATAAGCCGGTTCACCGTAGAATGGCTATACAAACTTGCTTCCGATGAAGAGGCTAGAGTTTCCGCTTCCCCTGACAACTCTGTGCAATTTTCCGTTGTGGAACTGCTGAATGAAATAAAAGCGAACAGCCAGTCCCTTTTTAAAGAACTCAACGACATAACACTGGAAGATGTGGAGGAATCACTTCTCTACCTTTCAAAAATCGGTGCGCTCAAGCTTGAAGGCGGTTTTCTGGTCCTTTACAACGGCATGGACATCAGACGGATAAAAGACAACAAGTCAAGATACAAAATTGACGATTACCGGATGCTGAACGAGTTCTACAAACAGAAAATCCAACAGGTACATATCGTGGGCGAATATGCCAATCTGATGGTAAAAGACTATAGCGCCGCCCTGCAATACGTGCAGGATTATTTCCAGATGGACTACAAGAAATTTATCGCAAAATATTTCAAGGGAGAAAGGACGATCGAAATAGAGCGTAACCTGACACCCAAGAAATACGAACAGCTCTTCGGCCAGCTATCCAAACGTCAGATGGAGATCATATCCGACAAAAGTTCGCGCTGCATTGTCGTAGCCGCAGGACCGGGCAGCGGGAAGACACGTGTGCTCGTCCATAAACTTGCGTCGCTTCTGATTCTTGAAGACGTGAAACACGAACAGCTGCTGATGCTGACATTTTCAAGGGCGGCCGCCACCGAATTCAAGCAGCGGCTGATGGAACTGATCGGCAACGCTGCACATTTTGTCGAAATAAAGACTTTCCATTCCTATTGCTTCGACCTTCTGGGACGGATAGGCAACCTTGAAGATGCCAGGAATGTGGTTGAAAAAGCTGCCCAGATGATAGAGGAGGGAGAAGTTGAACCTAACAAAATCGGCAAGACCGTACTGGTCATCGATGAAGCCCAAGACATGGGTGCCGAAGAATATGCGCTGGTGAAAGCGCTCATGGCCAACAATGAAGAAATGCGTGTGATAGCAGTAGGCGATGATGACCAGAACATCTACGACTTCCGCGGATCGGACTCGGGATACATGTATAAGCTCACGCAAAGTCCCGGAAGCAAACTGATTGAAATGACAGAGAACTACCGCTGTGCACGCCATGTGGTGGATTTCGCCAATGCTTTTACAAGAAACATCGGCAGAAGAATAAAGAAAAATCCCATCTCTTCCATGAGCAAAGAGAACGGTTGGGTGGAAACGACATTCCACCGCTCAAAATACATGTACCAGCCGCTTGTGGACGAACTGACTTTGCACAAAAAGGCAGGAACCTCGTGCGTCCTCACCCAAACGAATGATGAGGCAGTCATTCTGATGGCTCTGCTGAGGAAACAAGGGGCTAACAGCAAACTGATACAGTCGCTGGACGAAATCCGGTTCTGCAACATCGCTGAAATACGGTACTTCCTGAAATATATGGACAGACGGCTGAGAACGCCTATGATTTCAGACGAATTGTGGGAGGATGCCAAACGTGCAACTTTCAACGCCTACGCCACAAGTCAGAGTCTGACATATATAAGGCGATGCGTGGAACTGTTTGAACAGACAAACAAAGTAAAATACATCAGCGACTTTAAAGAGTATGTTTTTGAATCGTCGGTAGAAGATTTCTGTGATCTGTCCGGAGCTGATGTGGTGGTATCTACCATCCATAAGGCTAAAGGCCGGGAGTTTGACAACGTATATATGCTCATTTCCGACAATTACCAGAAAGACGACAACCTGATGCGCCGGTACTATGTAGGAATTACCCGTGCAAAAAGCAGCCTCTGCATACACACAAACGGCTATTTCTTTGACCGTTTGCCGCAAGACCGCTACTCCATCGACGAGAAGCAATATGGAACGCCCGAAGAGATTGTTCTCCAGCTTTCTCATAAGGATGTTTATCTTGACTTCTTTAAAGGAATCAAGCAAGATGTTTTGGCTTTAAGAAGCGGCGACCCTTTGCTTTGCAAAGATTCCTATTTATACCGTACATCCGGCCGTCAGCCGATAGCCAGACTGTCAGCAAAAATGCAGAAAGAACTGGCGGGATGGAAAGAGAAAGGCTATGAAGTGAAGTCAGCATCCGTCCGGTTCATCGTGGCATGGAAGTCCAAAGACGCTCCGAAAGACGAGCCGGAAACAGCTGTCCTTCTGGCTGACTTGATCCTTTCGAGTGAATGAAATTTTGCTCTGCCTCGGCTTGAGAATTGTTTTCGAGGATGTTTTCTGTTTTTACTGAATCGGAAAATTGAAACAGGTTCTAAACAAAAAGGCATGCAATCCGTCCGGACTACACACCTTTTCCTCATCATTTATATAGAATTCATTGGTTTCCTGAATAAATAGCCACAAATGCAGTGCCTACTTTAAGTCAAACATCCGTAAGCAACCACATTTCTTATATGCAAAAGTACAATATTCTTCATAAATAACGAAAAAAACAACAGGAAAAATATCCAATGACACCTTTAGAGCCTGCAAGAAATAGAATGCACTTCAAGATTCAGACCCGGAATACATTTCATTTATAAGATCCTCCACTCCGGGCATGTCATATGCAGAACGTTACAGCTCTATCTCTCCGTCCACAGTTCCCTGATGCTCCCATCCTCCTATCTGCACCCCGTCAAGCTTAATCTCATCGGAGGATACATTTATTTGCACAGTCAGGCTCTTTCCTCCTTCGAGCATGGCGACAGGACTGCCATCCTGAGCATGGTCAGGAATATCAATTGTCCGCGTCATTGTTCCCACGCTTACATCAAGCGTAATGTAATCCTTTTCCTGAGGTACTATAAAGAATGAAGCCCGCCTGCCTTGTCTGCTCCCGACCTCAGACAATCCCGCAGCCGTACCGTCCAATATAATCCCTTTTGTCTGATCCACGCTGCAGGAAGAAAGGGCTCTGACAGAAGTGGAAACCTGCGACAACTGTTCATTGCTCAAATCATCTGACACATATATGATTACAAGCCTGTGAAGGGCATGTCTGAAAGCCAGGTTTACTGCAGTGTTAGCATCTTTCTTCACATTTACCGCCCTGGCCAGCAGAAGATCCGTTTCTTCTGTCGGAGAAACAGTAAATGTAAATATACCATCCACTGCTGTTTCCTGCACAGGATAACAGCCGGAAAAATACACATCCCCGACATCTTCAGGCAAGTCAAGGTCTTTCCACATAAGTTCGGTAATTCCCGCAGCATAGTTTCTGCCGGTGCTGGCAAAACCGCTTCCAGACACGGTAACCGTAAAAATATCTCCGTGAGAGAAATTTCCTTTTCCTTCTTCATCAAGCACGGGAGCCTTGGTCAGCGCGTCAATGGATGTACGGATGTCAATCACTCCCGTCCCATCTGCTTCATCGCCGCCATCAACAGGAGTCTTCCCGCATGAAACAGACATGGTTAGAATCAGGCCGGCCGCAACAGCCATAATTGAACGGTGAAATATCTTATTGCTCATGATAACTTGCCATTTATTGAATATAATCTTCTTTAATCACCACTTCAGGGAATTCTTTCTGCCAGACATCCCGTTTCAGATCCACAAGCGTTATACTGGATATGGCGTGTACGTTAGAATTTCCCATCATTACTTTCCAAAGTCCATCCCTATATCTGATCTCCTGCCGTATCAGGCGGTGATGCTGGAATTTATTGGTCCCTCCTTTAACCTCAAAGTTATAGTGGTCATTATTGTCTACATAATACAGGGCAGATACATAACCCGCATCATCAAATTCCACACCCCAAATTGTCATAACGTGCGTAACCCCTTTGCTCACGTTAGACTGAACGAAACCCACTCCCTGCTTATTTTCCAGAGCTCCTTTGATGATCCTGCTAAGACTCTCTTTATTCATAGCGTCTTTGGGCTTGACTGCAACGTCTATGTTGTCGAATATTTCCGTAAAATATCCATTAAAATTGTCATCGATGTCAGGATCCGGAGATGATATTCCCGGAGTCCCGCAGATAAACCAGTTAATTCCAACGGCATCCGATCCCCCTCTGTTTCTGGATATGTTTCTGAAGAAATCGAAAATCCCACTGCTATCCTTATCGGAAAATCCAAAAGAAGGACGCGGATATGACGGCCATGGATTTGAACTGTACTTTGCATCATACGCCTCGATATACGGTTGATTGAGCCGTGTCCACCAATGCAGCAAATTAGATGCGCCCGCCGCCCAGCACATATTGCCGTCATGATATCCAGGACGAGATTTACTATCGTCCGGATCGTTCTTATCGCAGTCATACCATAAAAAGTCTTTCTGCCAGTTCAGATACATAATACCGGAAACTTTATACCACATACCGCTGGGAAAGTTTTCCGGAACCAGGAAACTGTACTCGGGTACAGACTCTTCATGATCTCTTGGATAATCTGGCAGGCCCGCGGTCTTGACTCCGTAGACCCAGCATGTCTTGCCACCATAGTCAGGATCTGGAGCAGGGTCAGGATCCGTACCTATATCTCCATCGGATTTGAGATGCAAATTAAGCACTGTTTCTTTTCCGCTCTCCAGAAGGCTGCTTTCTCCGATTTTCACCGGAGCTTTGTAAACGGAAGTCTTGCCGCCGGTGGATATCTCAACCCATCCTTCAGCATAGACATCAAGACTGCCGGGAAAAAGAATAGCCGAGTATTTCCCCTCCGATTCTGACAATATGCGGGGGCTTATGTCCTTCATCGTTCCCCCAGGAATGTCTATCTGCCCAGTGGAAAGGTCAAATGAACCTTCTGTAATATTCTTCACAATAACGGTCAAGTCTTCCGGAAGCGAACCGCTGTCGCTTGAAATATGAATGGACAACTTGTGCATTCCATGAACAAACGGCATCTCTATTACATTTCCTGTCAAATCGTCCTGTTCCATGTCGATATGACTCCACAATAAATCCGAATCCTCATATCCGCTTCCTGTCTGATCCGTATCTACACTGTGGGTATGCCGGTCCGTTTCGGGCGAAACATCCTCCCTGGCCGGATAGTATGCGGAAAGACGTACGGTACCTGCCCCCAATTCGCTTTTCAGCAGTTTCGGAGTCCATTGTCCACCCTCCCTAGTCAGTATGACCTGCTTTGTCTGCTTTCCGTATATATAAAGTCCTACTTTGTCACCATCGGTGAAGAACCCGCTTCCGTCATCCCCGATTTCGGCTCTTGTATCGCTATCTTCTTGCGTGAACTTTATTTCTATATACCTGTCACCCTCTGATATGCAAGCCTCAGATTTTTTGCACCCTGACAATAAAATTGGGGCAACGACCAACGCCAGAAGCAGATATTTCACTATAATCCGTATGCTATTCATTTCACGAACGATTAAATTTAACTGCAAAAGTAGTGAAAAACCATAAAAGAAATGATATGGGCTGAATAAATTCCACAGACAATGCGGAAAAGATATCAATAAAAAGATAATGGAAAGGGCGGCATATGAAGTTAAGGATGAACGATACAGACTTTGCATTGAAACGATCGAATCCAGTTCCATTTACACAAAATTTTGGACAATGTCATTATTTCTGAAGAAGATACCGAGAAACACCATATCGCATATTTGGTATTCTTACGGCTTTTAACTATACTAATTTTGAAAATTGAAGATGATTTATGGTACGCAACAAAAGCCTTTGTTACAGGGATATTATCAACCCTATAAACGCAAAAATCGTGCAGCTCTGGTGAGTTGCACGATTTTGCTTGCGATTTAGTATGTATTTACTTATCGGAATCATTTGACTTCCTCAAAATCAACACATTATATCTATCAGCGACTTGCGTGAACGTGTTGCAAATATCATGCAAACCCGAAAATAAGCATCCATAAGCAACCACAGCTCTATGCCGCAAAAGTACGATTTTCCGCCGAAAATAACGAAAGAAAAATGAGGAAAATATCAATATTGAAAGATAACCTAAAACTGCATCACTAAGGGTTTCTACAAAAGCTATTGCGCTTTCTTTATGATTTGGATTATTTTTCTTCTTGCTTTTCGGTATGCTTGTTTGAATTCACTTGGAGCCGTTTTGTCATTTTTTGGAACGAACATTTGCTCTTTCCTTATCTTTTTAATAAGACGTCTCGCTTCCAAAAATGAATGTCGAGGTATTGGTACGAAGTTCACAAACTCACCATCGGTTGCACACATCGGAAAATCGGATTGTATGATAATCTCATCCTTGCAAACCATATACCAACTCACGTTACAAATTTCCTTGGTATCGATAGTATCGGTCACTTCAAGGACTTCCATAAAAATTATGGTATGTCTTGGTTTATATTGAACAAATGTATCTAAGTGTTTCATCTTGCAGTTTTGATTAAGAATTTTCTGGTGTAAAATCAAGTGAAGGCAAATCTTTGTCATCCAATTTATCAAAGTCGGACTTAAACAGGCGGTCTTGAATGACACGATACTTTTCAAACTCCGTTTCGGCAAACTCTTTGGCGTATTCAGCCGTGACCTTTCCTGCATCGGAAAGAATAGGTCTGTCCGTTATATCCAGAAATTTGTCAATACGTTTCGCCCAATCCTCCATCGTCATCGGAATATGACGTTTCGCCATATCTTCCGCTATATCAAGAAAACTGTTGACGATGCGTCCCATTGCCTCCAGTTCATTTTCTTTAAGGTAATTCTTGGCAACACTTACATCCGGTTTTACTATTTTTCCGTCCGGAGCCTTCTCCCATGTGGTCAAGCCCATGTGCTCTTTCTGTGCATCCGCACGGTCAACTATCAATTCCGCAGCGGTATGCCCATGTACCGCATAGTGCATTTTGTTCTGCACCTTTTTGTAAAACAGCCGTGTTGTGGGCGCACTTTTGTTATAATCTATGGCCGTGGCATATATATCTGTAAGTTTCTGGTAAAAACGCCGTTCACTCAGTCGTATCTCACGAATTTCGGCAAGCAGATGCTCAAAATAATCCTCTCCGATAAATGAGCCGTTTTCCATCCGCTTTTTATCTATGACATATCCACGGATGGCAAACTGACGTAAAACGTATGTACACCATTGGCGGAATTGCGTGGCACGAACAGAATTGACACGATAGCCTACGGATATAATGGCATCAAGATTGTAGAACTCAACTTCTTCTTTTGATTCTCCACGGAAGCCCCTATTCACGACTGTTTCCATTTTGGAAATAGTCGTATTCTTATCAAGCTCTCCACTCTCAAAGATATTTTTCAAATGTTTGCTGATGGCCGGAACACCTACATCAAATAATGTCGCCATTGCTTTTTGTGTTGCCCAAATTGTTTCATCCTTATACAACACTTGAACACCATTCTCCTTACCCTCGGCAATAAAGGTAAGAAACTCTGCCGTACTGTTCCGTATTTCAAAATTCTTTGCCACGACTCCTTTGGTTATTAATTATCACAAATACAAAGGTATAGAAAATCTTAGGAAAATCTATCATATAATCACATTTAGGAATGGATTTTACGAAGATTTCTTCTCCCTAATCCGTTTTTTCCCATTCTAATTGAACGGAAAACGGACTTTTTTCCGTATGTTTGTAAACGATATTGGGGTATTACACCCTTATAACAACGAGAAAATCATGCAGATACACGATAACAGACTTATAGCAGAATGTACGTCTTACGATTTCAAGGAGATGCTGGAACGCAAGAAAGTGAAGTCGTGGCTGAAATCCGTGTCGGCCTTTGCCAATACGGAGGGCGGCAGCTTGTTCTATGGCGTAAACGATGAAGGTGAAATTGTGGGATTGAAGAACGTACAGGCGGATGCCGACTTTATCAGCGAAATGATAAAGGCAAGGCTTGACCCTGTACCGGAGGTGCAGCTTATCCCGATTGAGCACGAAGGACGCATCCTGCTTGAAGTGAAAGTCAAGGCTGGTGTTTTGACACCTTTTATTATTACCAAGACGGAACGCGCACGGCTTTTGTAAGAGTTGGCAATGAAAGCGTGGAATGCAATTCGCAACAACTTCTCTCGTTGGTACTGAAAGGTACACACATGACATGGGATTCACTCCCCACGCAAGTGGACGCACGCAAGCACTCTTTCATCATCCTTGCTAATACGTTCCGCGAACAGACGCATCAAGAATGGAACGACAAATATCTTGAATCATTTGGCTTGGTAACTTCTGACGGAAAACTTACCAATGCCGGACTGTTATTTGTGGATAATTGCACCGTGTTTCAATCCCGCATATTCTGTACCCGTTGGACGGGGCTTTATAAAGATGATGCCATCAGCTCCGTGGAGCATCGTGCCAATCTTGTGTTGCTTCTGAAATATGGCATGGATTTCATTAAGAACTACACCATGAGCGGATGGGTGAAGATGCCAAACTACCGCCTCAATCTGCCCGACTATTCCGACCGAGCTATCTTTGAGGGATTGGTCAATCACCTTATCCATCGGGATTATACGGTGATGGGCGGTGAGGTACATATCGACATCTACGATGACCGTGTAGAATTAGTTTCGCCCGGCGCGATGCTCGACGGCACACAGATTCAAGACCGCGATATTTACAATGTTCCGTCCATACGTCGCAACCCCGTCATTGCCGATATGTTTACCCAGCTCGACTACATGGAGAAACGTGGATCCGGTCTGCGCAAGATGCGTGAACTGACCGAGAAACTGCCCAATTTCTTACCCGGCAAAGAACCTCTCTATAAAACTGAAGCATCCTCTTTTTTCACCACCTTCTATAACTTGAATTGGGGTGAGAATGGTAGAATCTCCGTAGAAGAGGTGGCCGATAGGGTAAACAGTACCCTCAAAAAGTACCCTGTAAACGAAGGAGCTTCGGAGAGAAAGTTCGGTGTAAACGAAAAAAGTTCGGAGAAAAGGTTCGGTGTAAATGCTGAAAGGTTCGGTGTAAACGAAAAAGGTTCGGAGAAAAGGTTCGGCGTAAAAGGAGAGGATGCATCTAAAAGAGTTAGCAGGACAGGGCAAAAAATAATAGACTTAGTTATTTCCGACCCTTCTATAACAGCAGAAGCAATGTCTGTAAAAATTGGCGTGTCCAAGCGGGCAGTTGAAAAGAACATCAAAGAGTTGCGTGAGAGAGGCATTCTCGTTCATGAAGGTTCTGACAAGGCAGGCTATTGGCGTATCATCGTAAAACCATGACAGGGAGGACGTGACACATGACAATCTTTATCTTGGTCTCCATCTTATTAGTCGCAGCTTTGGCGATAGCCTTGCTTATGGGCGTTTCTCCTGCAAGCCAAAAAGTCAAAGTCTGGGCGATGTATATCGGAGCTGCGCTTATGCTCGTAGTTGCTCTTGTTGTCTGCGACTATATTGATACTTTGCCGGATTTTCCGTCCAAATTCCGATTTCATGCAGTATTTGTGCTTACCGTAACCGTAGGTTATCTCTGTATTGCCATTGCTTGTATGGAAAAATACAATGTCCTAAAGCGTAAGAACCGTGTACTTGAAAAAGCCCTTACCGAGAAAGAACAAGAGAAAGTATCCATTCTGATGGAACGTCAGAGCGAACAGCAACAAGCACTTCAGAAAGGAGAACTTGAATGGTTTGCAGGAAAAATCAAGATGTTCAGCGAAGAGGAGCAAAAGGCGATTCTTGCCAGTGCCTACGCATTTGCAGAACACGATTTGGTTCTTCCACCCTCAATTACAGTCCAGCCAAACGAAATGTGCAGTCAGCAGGAACTCATGTACTGCGTTTACTCCGCTTTCTCCAATATAGGCAAGAAACGTAGTGACATAGTAAGTTTCTTATGTCAGGTTTTCAAGGCATACTTTCCTGCTGGTGAAAGTTCTGTATCAAAGAAGATGCCGGGATTGGATAAGGTTAAGGAAAGAAGAGAAAAAGAAAACAAGTCCAAGTAAAATTCCATATACATATTGAAGTATATTTCAATATAAAGTTGTTCTTCAACATACATTTGTTAGAAAAGCATTATAATCGGAACTGAATTTCAATTATAATGCTTACCTTTGCATTTAAACATATCATAGAAAGTATGAATAAAGACATAAATCGTTTGAAGGTGGTTTTAGCTGAAAAGAAACGCACCAATAAATGGTTAGCAGAGCAGCTTGGGAAAGACCCTGGGACTGTATCTAAATGGTGTACCAACACTATGCAACCGAATTTAGAGACGCTTGTTAAAATAGCGGAATGCTTGGATGTGGATGTAAAAGATTTACTTTGGTCAATAAAAGATTAGTCGTAGATGAACATATTTTCTTTTTTTGCGGGAGCTGGTTTTTTAGATTTAGGATTTGAATTACAAGGTAATTATAATATCGTTTTCGTAAATGAGTTTTACGAAACATTCAATCGTATTTATCGGTATGCCAGACAAAACATGGGATTGCAAGAACCTAGATTTGGCCATCACATAGAAGACATAACTGAGTATGTTGACGGTAAACATGAGGATAGACTACAAAATCTCATAGAGTGGGTTGAAGAATCAAGAGAAGAAGAACTTACTGGTTTTATCGGTGGACCCCCATGCCCAGATTTTTCTGTTGCAGGGAAAAATAAAGGTCGTAATGGCGAAAATGGCAAATTATCAGGAACGTATGCACAATTAATATGTACTGCACAACCTGATTTTTTCCTTTTCGAAAATGTCAAAGGATTATATCGGACAGCACGGCATAGACAATTCTTTGAAGAGTTGAAACAGCAATTTAGGGCACATGGCTATTCTTTAACAGAGCAACTTGTAAATTCGTTAGAATACGGTGCTCCGCAAGATAGAGATAGAATCATTTTGATAGGTTTCCATCAACATGCTATTGACATGTTACATCTTCAAGCGGAAAATGGGACATTGATAAACTTCCCTTGGGAAGCTCATAAAATTTACAACTTAGAGGAGGTTAAAAGACTTCCTTGGCCTGATAAATCTCCTTATCAAGAAAACGTGCCCATTCCTATGCCCGATGGGATTATAGAAAATTTAACTGTACAGCATTGGTGGACTGAAAACAATGTCATGCATCATCCGAATGCAAACATGTACTTTCAACCACGTGCGGGAATTGTGAGATTTAGAACAAAAGATGAAGGTGACGTAGAAAAAAAATGCTATAAACGCTTGCATAGATGGAGATACTCCCCTACTGCAGCTTATGGGAATAATGAAGTCCATATACATCCTTATTTTCCTAGAAGAATATCTGTAGCGGAAGCATTGGCTATTCAATCATTGCCTGCAAATTTTATTCTACCGTTAGATATATCGCTAACAGATGCTTTTAAAACTGTTGGAAACGGTGTACCTTTTGTTTTAGCCAATGGTATAGCAGAAAGCATCTCAGATTATATTAATCACCATTTAGAAGAATAGCTTATGGATTTAAACCACTTAATAGACCTGATTAGTCAATTACCCGAAAACAGCCAAATGAACTATGTGCGAGGGGAAAGTGCTTGTACTTTTGTCCGGATAGACAAAAGTGAAATTCGTTTGTATGCAAAAACTCCTGAAGGAAAGGATGTAACCTTTGCTGAATCATTTCTAAGCGAACTGGCACAACGAATAGAACCCAATGTGGCATTCAACACAAGTCAGCTTCTTAATAATAAAGGATCTAATAGAGCTGTAGTTGATAGTATTATAGCCAATACTGCAGAATTTTATTGGATTACTAAAGATAGAGCAAAATTTACAGTATGGATTCCTTCCAAACCGCATGAGCCAGGAATCTTGGTAGAATGGACAGATTTGGACTTCATAAACCGAGAGACTTCCCTTTTACATCAAATACAACCAGTATCTCCGAAGACAGTAAGGGACTGTTTTATACATTTTTGGAAGATGACTGATGAACATGGCGCAGATTATGAAAACTACATATCATTATTTGAAAGCACTGTTAATCCATACATTAAAGCAGAAATCAATTTCAACAGTGTTTTTGAAATAACAGATTATAAGCAATACAAGCAGATATTAGATGCCATTATTAGCAAATATGGTGAACTGTCTTATCTATCTAGTCCTAACTTAGGAGGTGACAAGTATCGTGTATATTCCACACACAAGCATTATGCTACTTTCCTAAATATTTTGCAGGAAACTGCTAAAATAACAAGACAGAAGCCTAAAACACTACATCATAGCCTAAAAGTACATTCTTCTTACCGCCATTACATCGCTGCAATAAAATCAAAACCATTTCTTTTATTGGCCGGTATATCCGGAACGGGCAAGAGCCGCATTGTACGTGAATTGGCGCGTGCCTGTTGGGATGAAGACTCTGAAGAATTCAAAGCCCAAAAGCCTAAGAATTTCGAGATGATTCAAGTGAAACCAAACTGGCATGACTCCAGCGAACTGATAGGTTATGTAAGTCGTGTCAGCGGCAAGGCCGAGTTTGTTGCAGGGGAGTTCCTGAAGTTCATTGCCAAAGCATGGGAAGATACGGATACACCATACTTTTTGTGTTTGGACGAAATGAATCTTGCTCCTGTAGAACAATACTTTGCAGAATATTTGAGCGTGATAGAATCACGCAAAAGCCATGAGGATGGTCTGGTAACTACCGATCCGATATTGGAAAAGGTTGATGAAGAATGGTATTTCAATCTGACAGCCTCTCTGACTATGAAGGATGATATACGAAAAAAGTTCAATAAGGAAGGTATCTGCATCCCTCAAAACCTCATAGTTGTTGGCACCGTAAACATGGATGAAACCACATTCTCCTTCTCACGCAAAGTGCTTGACCGTGCCATGACCATTGAAATGAACGAAGTGGATTTGGATGCAGGATTGACCGAGCGTTACGAACATATAGAGAAACTGGGCTATGAAGAACTTATAGGGACGGCTGTGGAAGGAGTGGATGTTTATTCCGACAACCGGGAAGTTTGTGACAAGGCGTTAAATTACCTGAAAGCAGTCAATACTGTGCTGGAGGGTACTCCATTCAAGGTGGCTTACCGCACACGCAACGAGTTCCTTCTTTATGTAGTGAACAATTTGCCTTACAACAAAGATGAAGAAGGCAATGAACTGCCGGACGGATATGTGATAGCAAGGACGTTGGACGAGGTGACGAACATGAAAATCCTGTCGCGCATTGAAGGTGATGACACCAAAGTGACAGATAGCTTACTTGACAATTTAAAACGAGTCATAACCGAAAAACTGGTAAACATATCAGACGGATTCCCCATTGAAAAATCGGTATCCTTAAAGAAATTGAATGAGATGAAACAACGACTGATATCTGGCTATACAAGTTTTTGGAGCTGACAATGGAACTTTTGACTATACGGCATAGGGATTTCGAGTTGAGTATTGAGTGTACAAAATTCGATGTCATTTGGGAAAAGGCCAGGAACAATATAGGCAAAGAAGCACTTCTGTCCTCTTATTCTTGGTCTGACGGTGTGGAGTCTGTTGTCTGGTTAAAAGGCTCTGACAAAGAAATGCCGATAGAGCAAAACGTTCCGGCACAAGCTGTATTCTTTGACAATACGGACTACCCGGTGTGGGTGGACTTCAAGGACTATGTGAAAGACGCGCAGTTTGGCTCTATCCTGCAAGGCGACAATGAGCGGTTTACTTTCCATCGGCATATCCTTGCAGGCTATTTGAACTATGGCAACGAAATAGGCCGCAGTGAAATCCGGCTGATATATAAGGCAGGTAGCGAAACACGCCGTTTCAGCTTTTCGTTTGAAGTGCTCAGCAGCAAGCTCGATTACCACAAGCATTGGAAAGCCATCATTGAGGATATTGAACGGGAATACCGTATGCTGTCACTCGACTATATGCGAAGAACATTCCACGGATTTACGCCTGACAAGAATGGTGAGACACCGGAAATCGTATGGTGGAGCTTATTCGCCGGAGAGCAACAGAAATTTATCAAGGCTTGCAAGAATATCATTGAGCGTCCACGGCGCAGATTGCATGGACATCAGACCTATCTAAAAGCGGATAAACTGAGACATATCCCTGTATCCATCGAAAACGGACTGGCAGAACACCGACTGGAACCAGCTCATCTGTATCGTGTGGAAGAACAAATACACACGAACGACACACCGGAAAACCGTTTCCTGAAATTCTCCCTCGCGCAAATAACCGATAAATATGAAGCACTGAAGAAACAGATTGAAAGCGTAAAGGGAGTGTCAGAGGCCATGAAATCAGAAATGCAGGCCGTGTCAACCACGTTGAAACGGTTGCAAAGCAATCCGTTTTTCCGAACCATAGGACGCTTTAAGGGGCTGAACCAAGAAAGTCTGGTCTTACAGAAAGCTTCGGGCTACAGCCAAGTTTACCGCACATGGAATATGCTACGGCGTGCCTATTCGCTCAACGACGGCATTTACAGACTTCAGACAAAGGACATTGCTACTCTGTATGAGATATGGTGCTTCCTAGAAGTGAGCCACATCGTAAAGGAGCAACTGCATCTGAACGATGAAGACATAGACCACCGCAACCGCATGGAGATGAACGGCCTGTTTACATGGGAGTTGGGCAAAGGGGAGCACTCACGCATCTTGTTCAAAAAAGACAACGTGGAACTGGCAGAGCTGGTGTACAATCCGAAAAGTACAGAAAACGACAACGACTCAACAGGCATAAAGGAATTAGTTACCAAAACTGTTCCGCAGAAGCCGGACATTGTTTTACGGTTGACCAAGAACGACTTGCAAGAAGGAATGAAGCTGACATACCTTTTCGATGCAAAATACCGCATCGGTGGAAAGGTAAGGGGTGTAGACGTGCCGCCAGACGATGCAATCAACCAGATGCACCGCTACAGAGATGCCATATATTACAAGGACTATTCGTCTGATGCGCTCAAAAAGGAAGTGATTGGCGGTTATATCCTTTTCCCCGGTGATGGAGAGCTAACAGAAGTAGAAGTCTCCAATTTCTATAAAAGTATTGCGGAAGTGAATATCGGCGCATTCCCCTTACGCCCGAAAGAAGAACGCAACCGGAAGTTATTGGAGCATTTCATTGAAGGTTTGATAAATACAAAATCACAGGAAACCATATCGCGTGTCATTCCGCAAAAGGGTACTTTTGTAGATGTAGGAAACCGTGTACTTATCGGACTGGTCGGCAACAGTGTTCGCCGGGGTTATACACAAAGTTTCCTTGACGGAACAGCAACCTTGTATTATACGGGCAAGCAATTCCCGACAACCATAGCATTACAAAACTTACACTTCTTCATACCTTACATTAAAGGGCAAGGGATTCGGGATGTCTATGAGATTGTCAGAGTGCGCACTATAACAGCAAAGGAGGCAAAACAAGTAGAAGGTGATGACTTTCCAGCAGATGATTTACGATTGGCTTTTGATTTGCAATCCGGTAAACACTTATTTACTGATTATAAAATGATTGACACTCGTAAAATGGCCTATAACACTTTTATTGATACGACATTTGATCGTATAAATGAATTGTTGATAATAGATTAGCTGCAATTACTTTGCGCCCAAAAGATTTTTTTTTGATAATAATTTGTTGATCAATACAATATTCTAACTAACGTTATGATAAGTAAATTAAAAATAGATTGGAAAAATTGTTACGGAATAAAGGAATTCTGTCATGAATTTCAATTCACTCCTGGAAAACAAATACATTTGGTTTATGCTCCTAATGGATCAATGAAAACATCTTTTGCAAAAACCATGCGCTATTTATCAGGGCAGTCCAAAGATAAACCATGTGATAAATTGCATGATAAAGACGAATCGAGCTTTATACTAAAAGTAGATGACTTAGATGTACCAAAAGAAAATATATTTGTTGTGAATGGAGATGATGATATTGATAGTTCCAAATCATTTGTGAATTTCCTGGCAAGTTCAGAGCTAAAAGATATATATGACTCTATATATCAGCAATTATCAGAAAAGAAAGATTCTTTAATGAGTAAACTAAAAAGTGCTTCTTCAAGTTCTGATTGTGAAAAGGAAATATTGGGTGCTTTCAAACAAAATGATAATGATACTATTTTCAGCATACTTGAGTATTTAAATAGTATGGTTAAAATAGGTCTTCCAAAGTTTAAGTTTAGATACAATGATATATTTGATGTCAAGGAGAATGTTAAAAAGTTTATAGAATCCAATAAGGATAACTTGAATGTGTATATCGAAAATTATAATCGGCTTTTAGAAAATTCCAAACTTTTTCGAACTGTTGCTGGTCATACTTTTGGCACATATCATGTAACGCAATTACAACAGTATGTTTCTGATGGTTCATTTTTTGGCGTTAACCACAAAATCGTACTTCAAGACGATACAGAGCTGTCATCAGAGAAAGAATTACAAGACCTCGTTGAAAATGAACAACAACGCATATTAAATGATAAGGACTTAAAGAAAGCATTTGATAAAATCACAAAAGCCATTGACAAAAATGTTGAATTAAGAGGCTTTAAGTCAGTCTTAAATGAACATCCCGACTGGATACCTGAAATTATTAATTATGAAGAATTTCGGAAAAAAGTTTGGTTAGGATATTTGTCAGATAGTGAAATTAGACCTCTATTTGATGCTTATATACAAGTTTATAATGAAAACAAAAAGGCTCTACATGAAGTTTTAGAAAAAGCGAGTTCGCAGCAGGAAAGATGGAAACAAATTATTGACCTTTATAATACTCGATTTCATGTGCCAATAAAAGTAGATATAACTAATCAGAAAGATATCATACTTAAACAAGAAGCAGCGAAATTGCAATTTTCTTATGTTGAGCCATCGAATGCAGAGACAGCTGTAGGAAAAGATGTGTTAGAAAAGATCCTTAGTCGTGGTGAAAAACGGGCTTTTATTATCTTGCAATTTCTTTTTGAAATGGAAGCAAGCAAGACGATGGGGCATGACTCGATTATAATTATGGATGATATTGCTGACTCATTTGACTATCAGAATAAATACGCCATAGTTGAATATATCAAGGATATTGCTGTTGACAGCAGCAATAAGTTCTATATGCTTGTATTGACACATAATTATGATTTCTATAGAACATTGTCTTCTCGTCTAAGTCTACCCCAATCCAATATGTGGATGGCGGAGCGTTTAGCAAATGGAAAGGTCATCATCAATCAAGGACAATATAAAGGCAACGTATACGCTAATGCTTTTATCAATCATGATGACAACAATAAAATATTTATTAGCATGATTCCTTTTGTTAGAAATTTGATAGAATATACTAAAGGGGAAGATGATGACGATTACATAACATTAACTGAATGCCTTCATCAAAAAACAAACACAAGAAATATAACAGTCACACAATTGGTAGATATCATGGTAAATTATACACATGGGAAAGGCATGAAACACCCTAAAACGACCGATAAAATTTACGATTTAATAATGCAAACTGCTGATAGCATCTCAACTGAGGCCAATCCCAATGAAGTGCTAATCGAAAATAAAGTATGTCTATCTATCGCTATAAGACACCTGGCTGAAAATTATATGCACGACAAAATGATAGCTGCAGGTAAAAGTGAAGAAGATTTATTTGTAACAGGTAATCAAACAGGAAAATGGACAGGGAAATTCAAGAAAACTTGTCCGAAAGACACTAATTATAGTATTATAGAACGTGTTAACATGATGACTCCTGAACTAATTCATTTAAACAGCTTTATGTTTGAACCTCTCATAGATATGTCACTATATCATTTAATCCAATTATATAAGAATTGTAAAGACAAACTTAAATAAACAGAATGACTGATGTGCTAAATAAAGAGCAGCGCCATCGCAATATGGCAGCTATACATGGGAAGAATACCAAACCTGAAATATTGGTACGAAAATTCCTTTTCAGCCGAGGCTTCCGCTATCGGCTAAACCATCCACGTCTGCCTGGTCATCCTGATTTGGTACTGCGTAAATACCGCACGGTCATCTTTGTGAACGGCTGTTTTTGGCATGGTCATGAGAATTGCAAATACTTCCGCCTGCCTAAGACTAACATCGACTTTTGGCAAAAGAAAATTGAACGGAATAAGGAACGTGATAAAAAGGAACAATGCCAACTCGCTGCTATGGGTTGGCATTGCATCACTATATGGGAATGTCAGCTGAAGCCTAAAATCCGGATGCAGACATTAGAATCATTGGCATATACCTTGAATCACATTTATCTTGAAGACCGTAAAGTCAAGACATACGAAATACCAGAAAGCGTCAATAATCTTATGGTCGCAGAACCCAAACCTTCATACGGGAAAGCAAAACATCCATAGGATTTTCAGATTATTCCGTACTTCTTTTCACTTTTGTACTAATTCTTTCCATCAGATACTGATGCTGCTCCTTTATCGCCCGATACATGGAATAATGTGCGAATGATTCTTCCTTGTACTTTATACTGCTGACAGAAGCTGCTACAGCCCATGCAAGAATGGCAATGACAACAATTATCACATAACGAAGTTTGAAGTGATAACCACGCAAGAACAGGCCGTTAACATTGGGCGGAATAATGGTCAGCGGACACCTTAGTTCATTGACTCTGGCAAGTATCTCATCCTGCCGTTCAAGGATTCTCTCCGTATTGGCTTCTATCTTCAAGCGATTCGTGTTGTAATCGCAAACATGAATATAGAGATAGTCTATCAGGCTGAACTTCCGTTTAAGCAAGTCTATCAGTTTGGGAATCCATACAGAGAAAGGAATTCTGTCCGGTTGCTCTTTTCTCACTGATTTTTTCAATATCGACAAGACATCGTTCCAACAGTTATAGAAACTTTTTTCAACGCTATTGCAAATAGCCTGTTCGTTAACGGCTGATTGGGTAGTCTGCTCATGATTTTGAGAACCATCATTCAGTTTATTGACGGTTTCCTTCAATTCATTTACACTTTGACGCAAATTTGCGAGATTTGCGGCTATAACATCTTCTTTCATCATCTTCCACGTTTAAGGGGTTTATAAAAAGGTTCATTCTTTGGGCTGTTCTTGTCTTTTTCGTCACGCCATCCGAGGCTGTTGCTTGTTCCCCCACCAGCACTGGAAGTGATTGTCTGATGAGGTTGAAGCAACAGTTCCTCCGTTAAGCTACCCAATGTCGTGCAAAGGCTGTTAAAACTTAAGTCACGGTCAAGCGTGGAGCCTGCCAAACAGATACCGTCTTGACTGAAAGAAACACCACGCACTTTGTCTGACGCTTGATTTCGGTTAAAACGGATGTCTATATTCCGGACTTTCAATGCAGACAAAAAGTCTTTCCATGAATGGGATTCTGCCAATGCATCCAAAGTTGCGGAACGGAGATTGAGTTTCCGTAATTGGTGAGGCCGCAACCTATTTTTATTTCTCGCCTTACTGTTCTTCGGTGCAAGGTAAAGGCCATATTCTTCCGTCAGCGCACGGCATACTTTCGTGCTGCGTATCCTTTCGTTACTGTCGGAAATGAGGTTACCGTCATTATCTATCCGATTAAACACTAAATGGCAATGGGGATGCTTGGTATCATGGTGACGGGCTATGATATATTGTGTGTTGCGAATCCCCATCCGTTCCATCCATTTCCGGGCAACCTCCACCATGAGCGCATCTCCTTTCTCATCGTTGGGGAAACGAGCCGCATCTTGTGGTGAGAAGGCCAAAGAAACGTGCTTGACGGGACTTTTCACTTTTGGGCGCATGGATGCCTGTATCTGGAAAGAGTCCGCAATAGTCTTATTACTGACAGTGCAAACGCCCTCATATGCCAACAGCGTAGCACTCTTCTTCTTGTTCTTTTGGTCATTGGCATAGTTCACGATGCCTCCGAAGTCCATTCTCGTTTTAATGTTCGCTATCATGACTATCGTTTTTTATCTGTGCAATAATTCTGCTGATTTCTGTGATGATGGTAATACAATGTTGCTTGACTACTTCCAATCCATGAATGTGCATCTGATGTGCAATCTGGTTGACATTATTGGCTATGCCGGACAAGTCACGGATGGCAGAAACCATTTCCGGGCTGATACGTTGGTTTACCTCACAACCCATCGCCGCCTGATGGCAAAATTCATTGACAGACAGTCCGGCCTGTTCCGCCTTTGACTGAATATAAATGTAGTCGCTCTCATTGAACATGATGCGAAAACATCTCGTGCGCTTCTGGTAACTCGCCAGCTTCGGGCGACCTCCGGGCTTTTTATTTTCTGTATTCATGCTGCTTGTTGATATTGATTTTTTGAGTATTTTGAGTGGGTAGTTGTGCCGCTTGTCGCATAGGTTTTAGTGACACTAAAACACAAACTGGCCACTCAAAAAATCTTCCGATATTTACCTTGTTCAATCCGATGCAATTTGCCACTTTTGATGAAGGCTTCTATCCACTTGGCAGCCGTACTGCCGTTCTCACCCAAAGCTAAAACAGCCGCATCGTAATCCTTCTTCGTGAAGGTTTCAGGCAATATATTATAAAGGGTGTTCCTCCGTGTGGCAACACCTGTTTCCTGTAAAGCGGAAGAAGTCTGTTTGCTCTGATTTCCTGACAGATTCCGATAGATAAAGACGGCATGATAGAGCAATGTATCACAAATATTCATGGCAACGAAATAGTCGGACTCTTGGCAAACCAATTGGATAATGCCATTGGAATCCGCTTGCACATTGTACACGTTCTCCAAATGGCGGACAGCGGTCAGTATCATCATGATGCGGTAAGCAATCAGTCCCATCCGTCTGACTATGCCCTGCATCCGGTTGTCCACTTCGTCACAACATTCTTCATTCACCCGGCTAAGGTATTCGATGAACTGTTCCTGCAAAGCAGAGGGAAGGGAAAATGAATAGTTGCCATGATTCACGAACTCTTCATGCAGATGACAGAAGCGGTCGCCCAATATGCGGAACATGGTATTCTTGGATTGGGAAATATCGCTTGTGGCAAACACATTTCTGATACCACGCTTAAAACGGATGATGTAAAAACAGAATCGGCTCATCAGTCCGTTCTCCGCATCGGGTATCAACCGCCTTACCTGTTCAGGCGTTCCGGCCAACGCTACAGACACCCTCGGATTGCTGACTTCGCAATACTCCCTGTCCTTGCGTCGGCTCAGACTTACCAGCTCATGGTGGAACGCCTTACGCAGCACATCGGAATAGTTTCCGTAATCCGACTTCAATGTCTGGCTTAACGTGTCACCTTCAGATTCGAACAACAGCCCGACACCGTCATTATCGCCCAATATCTTCAACAAGGAACTTGCGCTGCTATTGGCCGGGATGATAAGCATACGCATAGGCGGCTCGGTCGGCATAGCTGCACCGTCCGACTTCTTGCTTTTGATATAGGTGTTCATCGCTTCCTTGTATTCCTGCTCCATTCGTTGCGAAAGCTCATGCAGATTACGGTTAATGGGAGCCACCAACTCACGGCATAAAGTCAACGCTCCTTTGCCCATTCCGGCATCAGCCACGACAAACAAGTAAAGATTGGGATAAACAATACGCTCGTCATACACACCACAGACATTATGGAAGCAAACCGACAGACATACTATCGCTCCTATCAGAATGGTATCGCGGTCGTCCTCTGAAATAGAGTTGTCGACAACTTCACATAAAAAAGGAGGCAGTTGCTCGAACACACATTCGGGAAATGCAGGAAGCTCATCTGCCGATTTTATCCATTTGCCCGTTTTGCCATTTTGGTTATTTGGTAAAATGGATAAATCCTGTTCCCCTACCGAACTTAGCGGAATACCTGCCTGACCAGCCAAATGAAAAAACGAACGGATTGTTATGCCTTGTCCTTTGGCTTGCAGGCAACGGGTATATTGTTTGTCTGCTTCTTCCCTTTGATAGTCTGGATGGAAGCGGCTGATACGATGGTAATATTCTCTTCCGTTTTCACCGAATCCATCAACCAAGGCAAAGCCCAATTCCACCCAATCCTTGTATTCAGGTGCGATGTCAACGGCACGTTGTTCTATTTCGCAAATGATACGTTCTATTTCTTCCTCTTTATTATTAGAGGTGGAATTTGGAGCCGGAAGTAATTTAGGAGATGTTGGAACACTATTCTCAAAAGGGACATTCTCCCAATCTTGGGCGGAAAATATTTTCTTTGACATACTCGTTGTATTTAGGGTTAATATATACTTGTGGGTCGTAAGGCAGGAAACAGGCGCGCGCCACATCGCTCCCCGACATATCCACCTTTGGCAATCCGGTAGCACGGATGCAGTTGGCAACAGCCTTGAAAAAGCGTGAATGTTCCCATCCTTTCAAATCTACAGGTATAATCCACTTCAATCCATTTCCTGAAGGGCTGGTGAACAACAGTTCCGTATCAAAATATTCATGATTGAGAATCTGCTGCTTCACTTCCTCCATATTCTCTATATGGTCAAAATCCAGGCACATCAGTCCTGAGTGCATGATCAGTTCCTTTTCATTCCGCTTGCGGAAAAGACCGGAGAAAGTGCAATAGTCAAAGTGAGAAGCTTTATATCTTTTGACATCCGTAGGAGAAGTCATCGAGCGCAGAGCTTCCGTTTGTGCCTGGGCATAATGGCCAACCACATATCGGTACACATCCACAATGCCTATTGCCCTTAACGGCTCAATGTTCTGAATGGGCTTACGAAAAAAATGAAAAACAATAATCCGTCTCTTCCATATTATCTGATAATCTTTTTGGATTTGACAAATTGTTCGGCTTCCAACATAAGGTCGTCCTGTGTCTTGTGGACTTTGCTCTTCAGCCAATCATCTATTTCCGATTGTAAAAAAGCCAATGCCTTATTTATCTTATGTACGGGTATCTGTTTGGCTGACACCCATCCATAAACCGTTTGCTTAGTCGGATGTGATGGCAGATATGCACAAAGCTCATCTATATCCATCCATTTAGGTGAATCACTTGCCTGCTTATGCTGCAAGGCTTTTACGGTGGACTGTAATTCTTCAACAGTCTTAATTAAGTAGGACAATGCATTTGGCATTTCCTCCAACGAATTTACGGTATAACTCATATCCTCGCATTTTTAAGTTTGATGCCGCAAAACTATATGGATGCTTACGGCCCATACTGAACTGTCATTGATATGATATTTCTCACAAACCTGAGTAATGGTATAACAGTCCTCCGGCTCCATACTGTAAAGTTTGGGAATAGGTTTCTCTTTTTCAGCAATGCTCTCCGGACGGGTAAGGAAACGATTCTCCATGTCAGAACGTTTAATGCGTATAAGACGGGTGCCGATATTAACGGCAGGAATACGCCCTGATTTTATCAGTCTGTACAAGGTGTTACGTTCCACACCGAACATAGCCACAGCTTCCTTTACGGAAATATACTCTCTGATGTCGGGTATTTGCTGGGCGATGGCTTCTAACCGTGCGTTTTTATCCTTTGCATCCTTTTTGCGTTTCCAAGCCACTTTGCCGCATTTAGGCGAACAATAATGACTGTCAAGTGTCTTTGCGACAAAGACCTTGCCGCAGACTTTACACTTCCTTTTGATTTCAAATCCGATTGTTGGCATATTTTCTACTTTTAAGTATGTATTAGTTGAGATTAGTAGGATTTTGTCCTACATTATCTACTTTTTTGTCTTGTCGCAAATATGTCGCAAATAAGAGATAAAAAAGGGCGTAAAAAAGGCATAGAAACCATGAACCCCATAAACGCAAAAAGCGTGCAACTCATTGAGCTGCACGCTTTTGCTTGCGATTTGGTATGTATTTACTTATCGGAATCATTTGACTTCCTCAAAATCCGCATCCTGCACATTGTCATTATTCTTGCTTGAACTCTGACCGCTGTTTGCCTGTCCGGCGTTAGGACCAGCCTGGGCACCGCCCTGGGCTCCTGTCTGCGCATACATTTCAGCGCTTGCTGCCTGGAATGCAGTTTGCAGTTCTGCGCTTGCTGCATCGATGGCAGCCAGATCCTGAGCCTTATGAGCGTCTTTCAGTTTCTGCAGAGCAGCCTCAATAGGAGCTTTCTTGTCGGCAGGAATCTTGTCGCCAAGGTCTTTCAACTGATTTTCTGTCGTGAAAATCAAGCTGTCGGCCTGATTCAGCTTGTCGATACGTTCCTTTTCTTTCTTGTCGGCTTCAGCATTTGCTTCAGCTTCTGCTTTCATACGGTCTATTTCTTCCTTGCTCAAGCCAGATGAAGCTTCGATACGGATAGCCTGTTCCTTGCCTGTAGCCTTATCCTTTGCAGACACTTTCAGGATACCGTTGGCATCGATATCGAATGTAACCTCAATCTGAGGAACACCACGGCGAGCCGGAGCAATACCTGTCAGATTAAACTGACCGATAGACTTGTTCTGAGCTGCCATCGGACGTTCACCCTGCAATACATGGATGGTAACTTCTGTCTGGTTGTCGGCTGCTGTAGAGAAGACTTCACTCTTCTTGCACGGAATGGTTGTATTGGCATCAATCAGCTTGGTCATTACACCGCCCATGGTTTCGATACCCAAAGTCAGCGGAGTTACATCCAGCAGCACGATGTTTCCTACACCTGCTTCCTTATTCAACACAGCACCTTGGATAGCTGCACCTACGGCTACCACTTCATCCGGATTCACACCCTTGGAAGGAACTTTGCCGAAGAAGTCCTGAACCAGTTGCTGAACAGCCGGAATACGTGAAGAACCACCTACGAGGATTACTTCATCAATGTCCGAATTGCTCAAGCCCGCATCACTCATCGCTTTCTTACACGGTTCCAGACAAGCCTGAATCAGGTCGTGGGCAAGCTGCTCGAATTTGGCACGGGTCAAAGTCTTAACCAAGTGCTTGGGCACACCGCCTACCGGCATGATATACGGCAGGTTGATTTCGGTAGAAGTAGAAGAAGACAATTCAATCTTTGCCTTTTCCGCGGCTTCCTTCAAACGCTGCATAGCCATCGGGTCTGTAGTCAGGTCAGCGCCTTCATCGTTCTTGAACTCCTGAACCAGCCAGTTGATGATAGCCTGGTCGAAGTCATCACCGCCCAGATGAGTATCACCGTTGGTAGCCAGCACTTCGAACACGCCGCCGCCAAACTCAAGGATTGAAATATCGAACGTACCGCCACCAAGGTCGAACACAGCCACCTTCATATCCTTGTTAGCCTTGTCCACACCGTATGCCAAAGCAGCTGCTGTCGGCTCGTTTACAATACGTTTCACATCCAGACCTGCAATCTGTCCCGCTTCCTTGGTTGCCTGACGCTGAGAATCAGAGAAGTATGCCGGCACAGTAATTACGGCTTCTGTAACCTCCTGGCCCAAATAGTCTTCAGCCGTCTTTTTCATTTTCTGGAGAATCATTGCCGAGATTTCCTGCGGAGTATACAGACGGCCGTCGATATCCACACGCGGCGTATTGTTGTCACCTCTCACCACTGAGTAAGGCACACGAGAGATTTCTTTCTGAACCTGATCGTAAGTTTCACCCATGAACCGTTTGATTGAATATACCGTACGTTTCGGGTTTGTAATGGCCTGACGCTTGGCCGGATCACCGACTTTACGTTCGCCGCCGTCAACGAAACCTACAACAGAAGGAGTGGTACGTTTGCCTTCACTGTTGGCGATTACCACCGGTTCGTTACCTTCGAAAACTGCTACACATGAATTTGTAGTTCCTAAGTCAATACCAATAATCTTTCCCATAATTGTATCTATTTTATTTGTTTGCTAGTTAAATTGATTCTGCAATGCCGAAGCATTACGCTCTTCATATGACAAATGCCGTGCCAAAAAAAGATCAGTCCGTGCCGAATAAAATTTTCGGACACGGACTGACAAAATGTCTGTTATTCTGACAGAAATCACGCCTATAACATGACACTGCCTAAGAAAGGGGAATCAAAAAAGACAATTGTCCCTACAATGACAGCCACAAGCCATACTAATATAAGGATAAGTTTCGCCACGGTTGACATCGGCTTCCAGTTTCCGAACACCTGCATGAGCACCTGCACCAGTCCTGCAATAGGAATACCTACAACCAACAGGCCGCATACGGCCATCACTCCCGACGTTACCGGAAATGCACTTACCATATTCCAGTCGATGACCGGAGAAAATTCATAAAACAAAGAAGGTACACTCACCAATATGCCCGCTGCAGCAAGCAGAAGGGCAAAAGCCACAATCAGCACAACGAACAGCACGGGAAAGCAGCAGACGGCCAGCAGGATAAGACAAAGTTTCAGGACAAAGCCGAACACGGTTACCAGCACATCTCCTATTTTGTGCAGTAATGACCGGTCTTCCGGACTGGAATCCTTTTTTTCAAATCCTCCGGTCACCGTACGGCCGATATTTTCCATATTGACGGGCTCCCCCCGCATCTGCAGTTTTTCCGTAGCCGTCCGCGCGAGAGGGATAATAATCCATGCCGCCAGATAAACCAAAAGCAGCCACTGGAAAAAACATCCGGCCACAATCAGAAGCAGGCGCAAAGAAACCACATCCCATCCGAGATAGGCGGCAATGCCCGAAGCGACACCTCCCAGCACCTTGTCGTCCGGATTGCGGAACAAGTGGCGGACCACCTTCTCATCCTTGTCCGGTTTCTCTTCAGCAACGTCCTCTTCCGCATCATTCAACTCCTCGGGCTTACCCATGCGGGCGATTATGGCTTCCACATTCTCAACCGTAACCACACGGCTTCCTCCGCTCACACATTCGTCAAAGAGTTCCGCAATGCGGTTTTCCATGTCGCGCACAATTTCCTCCCCTTCCGGATTCTTGCGGAAATGGTAACGGAGGTTATTCAGATAACTGTCGAGAAGGGTATAGGCATCTTCATCTATATTATATACGGCCCCCCCTAAATTTACTGTCAAAGTCTTTTTCATTGCTGTTCGATTTTAATATTGTTCCTTAAATGATTCACCGTATCGGAAAGTTCGTCCCAAGCATTTTCCAATCCTTGCAAGAACTCCACTCCGCCGTCCGTCAGGCTGTAATACTTTCGGGGAGGCCCTTGCGTGGACTCCACCCACTCGTACGAAAGCAGCCCGTCGTTCTTCAACCTTGTAAGCAAGGGATAAAGCGTCCCCTCCACCACAATCAACTTGGCTTCCTTCAGCCTCTGGATGATATCGGAAGCATACGAAGCCTCTCTGTGCAGGAGCAGCAGGATGCAATATTCGAGCATCCCTTTGCGCATCTGCGATTTCACATTGTCTACATTCATAAACTGAAACTATTTTGTATGGCACAAATATACGTACAAACAAGATACCTTGCATTACATAGTACTATTATTTAAATCAAATTAACAAGACTCTTTCATATGCGAGCCAGGCAAGAAACATCAGGCACCCAGACAAATCTTTATCTCCAGCCTGAAGACGGGTATCTTCAAGCTAAAGACATACATCTCCAGCCTAGAGATGCAAATCTTCAGGCTGGAGATAAAGAACCGGAGGGAGAATCCGGCAGAATTGTCTGCAAAACAGGCGGAAAGAAAAATAGGCTGACAAAAAAATCCGTATCTTTACGGACGCATTAAAATACAAATGAACATGTTTACGATAAGAAAAGCAGATACGGCCGACATCGGCCTCATCAACAAACTGGCATGGCAGGTGTTTCCCGCCACATACAAGGACATCTTGACGAAAGAACAGAGTGACTACATGATGGAATGGATGTACTCGCCCGAAAGCTTGCGCAAACAGATGGAGGAAGAAGGACACATCTATTACATAGCCTATGAAGAATGCGAGCCGGCAGGATACGTATCTATCCAGCCGGAAGGAAAAGACCTCTATCACTTGCAGAAAATCTACGTGCTCCCCTATTTCCAGAAATACGGCTTGGGAAAACAACTGTTCAGACAGGCGATAGCGGCCATCAAGGAGCTGCATCCCGGACCATGCCGGATGGAACTGAACGTAAACCGCAACAATCCGTCGCTGGGGTTTTATGAGCACATGGGCATGAAAAAAGTGCGCGAAGGCGATTTCCCCATCGGAAACGGATATTACATGAACGACTACATCATGGGAATCGATATCTGACCGCACCTGCAAAAAAACAAGAAGGCCGCCGACAGGCAGCCTTCCTTTATCTTGCTTGAAACCATATCACTGATGCTGTTCGCGCAACAGGTCGTTTACGGTCTTGACCGGATTGAATGTGCTCAGCGGCACTTCCACGAACACCGTATTCCAGTCGCTCATCGAACCGTTCCACAGACCCGGAAGTTCGAGCGCCTTCAAGTCTTTTCCGTTCTTCGACTTATAGGAAATGAATCCGGTGCTCTTGTCCACATGCTCCAGCAAATTGAACTTGTTTCCCTTATAGTCGCGCACAGCGCAGACCAGGTCAACCGGATTGAAATGAGTTCCTTTCTCAAACATCGCCTTCTTTTCAGGATCTTTCATGTCGATCTGCGAACTTTCGAGAATCTGCAAGGAAACGGTTCCGTCAGCATTGTATGCAAGGAACGGACCGCCACCCGGTTCTCCCACATTCTTCACCATACCGCACACACGCATCGGGCGGTTCAGCTTCTTGCGGAGATAAATCACAAGATCGGCATCTTCCATGTCTTTGATGTCCGCTTTCCGGCAATGCAGCTGCTGCTGAACGAAACGTATCATCTCTTCCAGCTGGTCATGACGGTAGTGTCCGCTGTCCAGCAGTTCGAGGTAAGCAAATGCCTGCTTCTGAAGAGTGACCAGTACGCCTGCAATCAGTTTCTTGTACAGCACGGTATCATCCTTCAGACGGTCGGGAACAACATTGTCGATATTCTTGATGAACACCACATCCGCATCCAGGTCATTCAAATTCTCTATCAACGCGCCATGACCGCCCGGACGGAACAGCAGCTTGCCGTCCTTGTCACGGAACGGCTTGTTGTCCATATCTGCGGCAACGGTATCCGTGCTCGGCTTCTGCTCCGAAAAGCTGACGTCATACTTCACGCCGAATTTAGCTTCATAGGCTGCCACCTTGGCTTCAACCAGTTTGGCGAAAAGGGCACGGTGCTCTGCAGATACAGTGAAGTGAACGTTCACCTGCCCGGTCTTTCCCGCCGCATACAGCGCGCCTTCAACCAGATGTTCTTCAAGCGGAGTACGCACGCCGTCGGCATAACGGTGGAATTTGAGCAGGCCTTTCGGCAAAGATCCGTAATTAAGCCCCGCCGCTTCAAGAAGATTGGAAACGACAGCCTTGTATTGCTTTTCGCCCAACAGCGCATCAATATTCTTGCCCGTATTGTCCATACATGCAGCGTTCAGGTCGTTGTAGAAAGCGAAATTGTGGATATGGTCGAAGAATTTCTTTTCAAAATCAGTGGTCGGAACATCGTAGTCTGCTCCTAGAAACTCAAACATATTCTTGAACATACGGCTCGCAGCTCCCGAAGCCGGAACAAACTTGACTATTTTCTTATCCCCTTCCTTGTATGAATCCCAAGCCGCAAGATATTCTTTCTGCTTTTCAGCATCCGGCACCACAATGCCTCCATTCTCTACAGAAGCCGCGGCATACAGTTTAAGATAAGGGAAACCTTTTTCAAAGCAAGCCAACTGTTCGGCAATCTTTTCTTCGGAAATCCCTTTCCGGAGCAACAAATCTTTGTCTTCTTGTGTCAACATAATGAAATATTATTTAGGTTATGAAAGTTTCGGAACAATTGATGCTCAAAAATATAAAAAATACCGAAAGATAGCATCAAAAACGGAGAAAAAAAGTAACTTTACACGCAAACTAAAAAGATTTAAAAACCAAGGCCTATGGAGAAAAATGATTTTTTCACTCCCGAGGAACACAAACAGCTGATTGCCTTATACAGAAAACTGCTTTCTTTATCGAAAGACACTTTGCTGAAGGATGACTGCCGGAAACTGAAAGCTCATCTGATAAAAGACATGTCGGCGGGAACAATCCCGCGCAACGTGTTTGGCATGAACCCGATCATCGAAGATATCCAGACCGCCGTAATCGTGGCGGAAGAAATAGGAATGCGCAGAGCTTCGATCCTGGGAATCATGCTGCACGAATCGGTGGAATATAACCTGTGTACCCTCGATACTATAAAAGAAGAATACGGAGAAGATGTGGCAGGAATCATACGGGGGCTGGTAAAAATCAACGAACTTTATGACAAAAGCCCGACCATCGAATCGGAAAACTTCAGGAATCTCCTGCTGTCGTTCGCAGAAGACATGCGGGTTATCCTGATAATCATAGCCGACCGCGTCAACCTGATGAGGCAGATCAAAGACAGCCCCAATGAGGAAGCGCGGCTCAAGGTGGCCAACGAAGCTGCATACCTTTATGCTCCGCTCGCACACAAACTGGGACTGTATAAGCTGAAGTCGGAACTGGAAGACCTGTCGCTGAAATATACGCAACACGATGTGTACTACCACATAAAGGAGAAACTGAACGCTACAAAGGAAACGCGCGACCGCTATATCGCAGCTTTCATCGAACCGATACGGAAAAAGCTGGAGGCAGCAGGACTGAAATTCCATATGAAAGGACGGACCAAATCCATACACTCCATCTATCAGAAGATGAAACGCCAGGGATGTCCCTTCGAAGGAGTCTATGACTTGTTTGCCATCCGCATAATCCTCGACTCTCCGCTCGAGAAAGAGAAACAGGAATGCTGGCAGGCTTATTCGATCGTGACGGACATGTATCTACCCAACCCCAAACGGCTGCGCGACTGGCTTTCCGTGCCTAAAAGCAACGGATACGAATCGCTTCATATCACGGTGATGGGACCGGAAGGAAAATGGGTGGAAGTGCAGATACGCACGGAACGGATGGACGAAATAGCGGAAAAAGGACTCGCAGCCCACTGGAGATACAAAGGAATCAAAGGCGAAACAGGGCTGGACGAATGGCTGAACTCTATCCGCGAAACGCTGGAAAGTGCAGACAACGACCTTGATGCAATGGACCAGTTCAAGCTGGACCTGTATAAAGATGAGGTGTTCGTATTCAGTCCGAAAGGCGATCTCTACAAACTGCCGAAAGGAGCGACTGTGCTCGACTTCGCCTTTTCAATCCATTCAAACGTAGGATGCAAGTGTATCGGAGCCAAAGTGAACGGAAAGAACGTGCAGCTCCGCCAGAAACTGAACAGCGGCGACCAGGTGGAAATCATGACATCGAACACCCAGACTCCGAAACGCGACTGGCTGAACATCGTAACGACATCGAAAGCAAGAAACAAAATCAGACAGGCGCTGAAGGAAATTGCCGCCCGACAGAGCGCGTTTGCCAAAGAAATGCTGGAACGGAAGTTCAAGAACCGAAAGATAGAATACGATGAAGCCATCTTGATGCGCCTCATTCGGAAACTGGGCTTCAAGACAGTAACAGACTTCTACCAAAGCATATCCGACGAATCGGCAGACATCAATGCGATTATCGACAGATATGTGGAAATGCAGAAACGGGAAAACGAACTGCACGATGAAATAACTTACCGGAGTGCGGAAGCCTACAACATGCCCTCACCGACCGAACCGAAAGATTATTACAAAGAGGACGTACTGGTCATCGACCAGAACCTGAAAGGGCTCGACTTCACTCTCGCCAAATGCTGCCATCCGATTTATGGCGACGACGTGTTCGGCTTTATCAGCATCAGCGGAGGCATCAAAATACACCGCAATGACTGCCCGAACGCAAAGGAACTGAAATCCCGCTTTCCCTACCGCATCGTCAAGGCTCGCTGGGCAGGGAAAAGCCAAGGCAAGCAATACCCCATCACGCTCCGCATCATCGGACATGATGACATCGGCATCATCACAAACATCACCTCCATCATCAACAAGGAGGACAACATCCTGCTGCGGTCAATCAGCATTGACTCGCACGACGGGCTGTTTTCAGGCATGCTGACGGTAACGGTAGACGACAACGCAAAACTCGAAGCCTTGATAAAAAAAATAAAAACAGTGAAAGGAGTCATGCAGGTTAACCGATAAATGGTAACTTTGCAGGCAGAATGAATTATCAATACAATAAAGAATATACATCATGAAAAAAGCTGCTCTATTTGCTGTTCTGCTGGTAATGAACGTATTCTTTGTTCTGGCACAAGGAACAGCGCAGATTACTTTTGAAAAGACATCGCACAATTTCGGCTCTTTCCCGGAAAGCAGCCCTAAAGTAACCTGCACCTTCAAATTCAAAAATACAGGCAATGGTCCGCTGGTCATCCACCAGGCCATCGCTTCCTGCGGATGCACGGTACCGCAGTATCCGAAAGAACCGATCAAGCCGGGCGAAAGCGGAGAAGTGACCGTCACTTACAACGGAGCCGGAAAGTTTCCGGGACATTTCCGCAAAACCATTACCCTGCGCACCAATTCCGAAAACGAAATCACGCGTCTGGTCATTGAAGGCGACATGACATCGGCAAAAGCAAAATAAGCAGGCTTTCCGCCACATCAAAAGATCCTTTTCCGCTTTTTGTCTTTCAGAATGAAAAACGGAAAAGGATTTTTTATTACTTTTGGACACGGAAAACATCAACAAAAATAACACATAAGAATCCATGAAAGAAGAAAATGAAAAACCGGCGGGATTGCCTGAAAACGCATTCCGTCCTTTGAAACCGGGTGAAAAGTACGAACCTCTGATGTCGCCCGGAAAAACTTATCCGGAGGTTAATCTATGGTCCGTATCCTGGGGAATTGTCATGGCAGTCATCTTCTCGGCCGCCGCAGCCTATCTGGGCTTGAAAGTCGGACAAGTGTTCGAAGCCGCTATCCCTATCGCCATCATAGCGGTAGGCATCTCCAGCGCAACCAAACGCAAAGGCGCACTTGGCGAAAACGTGATGATACAGTCCATCGGCGCCTGTTCGGGAGTCATTGTAGCGGGAGCCATCTTTACACTCCCCGCACTTTATATCCTTCAGGAGAAATACCCGGAGATGACGGTAAACTTCATGCAGATGTTCATCAGTTCGCTTTTAGGCGGCATTTTAGGTATTCTTTTTCTCATTCCGTTCCGGAAATATTTCGTAAAGGAGAAGCATGGAGAATATCCCTTCCCTGAAGCCACAGCCAGCACGCAGGTGCTTGTGTCCGGAGCCAAAGGAGGCGATCAGGCAAAGCCACTGCTGATGGCCGGCCTGGTGGGCGGCCTGTATGACTTCATCGTCGGAACATTCGGCTGGTGGAACGAAAACTTCACGAGCCGCATCTGCGGGCTTGGAGAAACCGTTGCCGACAAGTTCAAACTGGTATTCAAAATCAACACGGGAGCAGCCGTGCTCGGACTGGGATATATCGTAGGACTGAAATACGCAGCCATCATCTGCGCCGGCTCTGTTGCAGTATGGTGGATCATCGTTCCGGGGATTTCATTGCTTTGGGGCGACCAAGTTCTGAACGCATGGAACCCGAGCATATCCATGGCTGTAAAAGACATGTCACCCGAAATGATCTTCAGCGAATACGCCAAAAGCATAGGCATCGGAGGCATCGCAATGGCAGGCATCATCGGTATCGTACGTTCGTGGGGCATCATCAAAAGCGCGGTAGGGCTGGCTGCCAGCGAAATGAAAGGAAAGAAGTCGGAAGACAATGTAGAACGTACACAAAAGGATCTGTCCATGAAGATCATTGCTTTCGGATCTATCTTCACGCTCCTGCTTACACTGGCATTCTTCTATTTTGACGTAATGGAAGGCAATGTGCTGCATACCATCGTGGCCATCATACTGGTTGCAGGCATTTCTTTCTTATTCACAACAGTGGCCGCCAACGCCATCGCCATCGTAGGAACAAACCCCGTTTCGGGAATGACACTGATGACACTGATTCTGGCATCAGTCATTATGGTAGCCGTAGGCCTTAAAGGAGCAGGAGGCATGGTTGCCGCACTGGTAATGGGTGGTGTGGTATGCACGGCTCTGTCAATGGCCGGCGGTTTCATCACCGACCTGAAAATCGGCTACTGGCTGGGAAGCACCCCGAAAAAACAGGAAACATGGAAATTTCTCGGCACACTGGTATCTGCTGCCACGGTCGGCGGAGTCATTATGGTATTGAACGATTCATACGGATTCACAAGCGGGCAGCTGGCTGCACCACAAGCCAATGCCATGGCAGCAGTCATTGACCCCTTGATGAACGGAGTGGGCGCACCATGGCTTCTCTACGGAATCGGCGCACTGCTGGCTTTGGTACTGACATTCTGCAAAGTGCCGGCACTGGCTTTCGCCCTGGGCATGTTCATTCCGCTGGAACTGAATCTTCCGCTGCTGGTTGGCGGTGCCATCAACTGGTATGTGACAAGCCGGAGCAAAGACAGCTCAATAAACAATGCGCGTCAGGAGAAAGGCACGCTGCTGGCATCCGGATTCATCGCAGGAGGTGCTCTTATGGGCGTAGTGAGCGCCGTAATGCGCTACTGTGACATCAACTTCATCAACGAAGGATGGCTGGCCAATCCGATGAGCCAGATGGTATCACTCATCGTCTACATTCTGTTGATTGTCTACATGATCAAGGCAAGCATGAAAATCAAATCATAAAAACCTGTCAGCACCATGAAAACACTGTTATTGATAAGTCTACTTACTATCTCCTGCGCTATGTTTGGACAAAAACCGATAGAAATGAATGTCTGGCCCAACGGGGCACCCAAAGACAACGGAATAAAAGCAGAAAAGGACGGCAACACCGACCACCCAAGCTATACGAACAAGGCCATCCTTTATGTCTATCCGGCTCAAAAAGGAAACGGACAAGCTGTGCTGGCATGTCCCGGAGGAGGATATACTCACCTCGCCATGGCACACGAAGGAAAAGACCTGGCAGACTGGTTCAATGCACAGGGAATCACATATGCCGTATTGCGCTACCGCATGCCCAACGGCCACGATGAGATTCCGCTGAGCGATGTCCACGAGGCCATCCGCATGCTGAGGAAACACAAGAGCGAATGGAACATAAAGAAACTGGGCATCATGGGATCTTCTGCCGGAGGGCATCTGGCAAGCACCGCAGCCACACACTTCGATGCAGAAACACGCCCCGACTTCCAGATTCTTTTTTATCCCGTAATTACCATGGATCCAAGCTACACGCACATGGGCTCTCACGACAACCTGCTGGGAAAGAATCCGGCAAAGGAACTTGAAAAGAAGTATTCGAACGAACTTCAAGTCACTCCCCAGACGCCTCCGGCATTCATCATGCACAGTTCGGATGACGGAGCCGTACCCGTAGCCAACAGCGTAAACTATTACACAGCCCTGGTAAAAAACGGAGTGCCCGCGTCACTTCACATCTACCCCATAGGAGGACATGGCTGGGGATTCCGCGACAGCTTCACCTACAAACGCCAATGGACAGGCGAACTGGAAAAGTGGCTGAGGGAAATAAACAAATAAAGGCAGAAAACCTTTGCAGGACAAATAAAAAGTCGTACCTTTGCGCCGCCAATACGGGTTATTGGCACAATTCAAATCATTAACTAATTAAATTACAGTTTTAAAATGGCAACTAAAATCAGATTGCAAAGAAGAGGACGCAAAGGTTATGCGTTTTACTCAATCGTCGCTGCAGATTCAAGAGCACCACGTGATGGTAGATTTATTGAAAAGATCGGTACTTACAATCCGAACACCAATCCTGCCACAGTAGATTTGAATTTCGACCGCGCATTGTACTGGGTTATGGTAGGTGCACAGCCTACTGATACTGTACGTAACATCCTTTCCCGCGAAGGTGTTTACATGAAGAAGCACTTGATGGGTGGTGTTGCTAAAGGCGCATTCGATGAAGCTGAAGCTGAAAAACGTTTCAATGCTTGGAAAGAAAACAAGCAGTCTGGTCTGGAAGCTTTGAAGGCTAAACTTGACGAACAGAAGAAAGCTGCCGCTAAGGAACGCCTGGAAGCTGAAAAGAAGGTGAACGAAGAAATTGCAAAGAAAGTAGCTGAAAAGAAGGCTGCCGCTGCTGCTGCCAAGGCTGAAGCTGAAGCCGCTGCAAATGCAGAAGCTGCTGCATCTGAAGAAGCTCCTGCCGCAGAAGCAACAGAAGCTCCTGCTGAAGCATAAAGCTTTCTTGACTGATCAACCTGAAGGAAGAGGCTGTTTCATGAAACATGAAGCGGCCTCTTCTTTTTTCCGACAAGCTGCTATCAGAATATATATTGCAGACGGGCCTGCGCCAGAAAGAAATTTTTCTGATAGAAGGCGTTGCAATGCCTGCCTACCCACACATAGCTTCCGTTTACTTTTACACCAAAATAGTTGTTCAGATAAAAGTTCACGCCTACCGACAGATCCTTTTCCTCCCCGCCTGTTATGCCGGAACGCCAATCATTCATATCCGTATAATTGAACCGAGCAACAAGCTCTATAGCACGCGGAGTAAGCGGACGGCCGGGTATCCCGTACATCGAATCATAAGCAAACCCCTTTCCTTTCAACAGGAATCCTCCCTGAACATACCCTCCATGCGAACGGTAGGCCTGCCTGCCGCCTGTACGGTTCATCCGGTCAAAAAAGTATTCAGCCTGCAACATGAAACGCGGAGCCGTACACAAAAGCTCTGCCAGACCTTTCACCTCAGTTCCCATATCATAAACCTCGGCTTCGAGCAAAGAGGCAGGAAACATCGATGTTATCCCGGCACTGCTTCTGCTGCCTGAAGGCGGTTCCGAAGCATGGGCTTCTTTCGAACGGAATGAAAACGCACCGCCCAGATGAATCAGCCAATGCCCCGCTTCCCGTTTCCGCCAAACGGCACGGGATGTAGACACAAAGGCATTTTTCTGCCCCTCCCCGATTTTATTGATGTCATTGTGGGTATAGATGCCGGTCGCCAAATACCAGTTGTCACTATAAAAATGATAAGTGGCTCCCAGTTTCCGGCTGTCTGTGAAGGCCAGCACCGAGGCGGCAGACTGATGGAAGCGCATATCTGCTGTGCTGATGAGCATATCCATCGAAAACGGCTCATATCCGTTGCCGAGCGCAAGCACCCCGTGGGCAAAGTGATAATTCAGCAGCATATCTTTTATGGCAAGCTTGCCGCCTCCCAGTCCGATATCCGTTTTCATCTCAAAATCGCCGTAAACCGCTTTAAATCCAACCCGAAAGTCTTCCAGACGATAATATCCCTGCACGTCTTCCTTGCCGTATCCTGACACCGCAACGTCAAGCAATGCTCGCGAACGGAACTTCACTTCCAACTGATCCTGCGCATGCAGCACCGCACATGCACCCGACAAAAAACAAATAAGCGCAAACAGTCTTCTCATAAGGATACGCTCGCCAATTCCGAAAGTGCCTCCTCTGCCGATACAGACCAGCCATAATCAGCGATATTGAAGATAGGTGCCGTGCGGTCCGGATTTATGGCAACTATCTTTTTCGCCCCGGAAAGCCCTGCCATATGTTGGATCTGTCCGCTTATCCCAATAGCTATATACAGATCCGGAGAAATGGTATGCCCCGTCTGCCCCACCTGCAAATGCGCATCAATCAGCCCCATTTCTACAGCCGCACGCGAACCGGCCACAACAGCGCCGATCTGTTCGGCCCATTGCCGAATCCGGACAACGGTTTCCTTGTTTTTCACGCCGCGGCCAACTCCGATAACAATACGGCTATTCTCTAATGTATCGCCGCATACATTCGCCGCCATCTCGTCCATCAGACAAATCCGATGGTCCGGTTCAAAGTCTGAAAGGTCGTGACAGACAATCTCTCCCTTCCTCGATCTGTCCGGTTCTGCTGCTTTCATCACGCCCGGACGAACTGAAGCCATCTGCGGACGACAATTAGGGGTGACGATGGCAGCCATCAGGTTTCCTCCGAAAGCAGGGCGTATCTGATGCAGCAGTCCGCTTTCCGGATCAATTTCCAACTGCGTACAGTCGGCTGTCAGCCCGGTATGAAGCATCGAAGCGACACGCGCAGCGAGTCCCCTTCCCCGCTCCGTCGCTCCGACAAGCAGAATGTCCGGATTGTATCGGCCAGCCAAAGCAACCACAACCCGCGCATAGTTTTCTTCTATAAATGAAGCCAGCGAAGAATGTTCCAGCACATGTACACGATCGGCTCCATAAGCAATCAGCTCATCAGCCAGCACAGCCACACCGCTTCCGGGCAACACAGCCTCCACATTGCAACGAAGCTTTTCTGACAATGCAACGGCTTCCCCAAGCAGCTCTTTCGTGACAGAAGCAAGCATTCCGCCTTCCGTTTCGGCAAGAACCCAGATTCCTTCCGACTTTTTCGGAGAAAAAGAGGCAGAATCCGGAGTATCAATCTGCAAAGCCTCAGCCAGGCATGTCTGCACACAAGTTCCGCACAAGCGGCATGTATAAGGGTCAATCTCCGGATATTCAACCAGACGGATGGCATTGAATGCACATGAATCAGCACAAAGCCCGCAACCGGTACAACGGTCTTTCAGAACTCGAAGCGCAAACGAAGTTTTATTGTTCATAACATATTGTTTTAAATGAATGCCTGCAACGTACCATTCCTGCCGGTCCAAAAAGAAAAACCAGACTATTGCCGGCAAAGCATCCGGAATAAAGGCTTGAAAAGTTCATCCTCAGCTTAGAGAAGTATATCTTTAGCTTAAAGACATGTATCTTCAGACTGGAGATACAGATTTTCATGAATCACCGCGCATTTCTGCCCGTATTCCGCACTTTCCTCCAAGCCTCAGCCCACATTTTCCGACTGGCCGCTTGCAGGCACCCGCATTTTCCAATTAAAAAATTAAACGATTATTCATATTTCACTTATGATAGCCAAACGAAGTTCTTCTGCGTTTGCAAGCCAGCGAAGCGACTTGCCCTGGCAAGGAACAAAAGTAGAAACAACCTTGGTAGGCGAAGCATGTAATCCGACTGCAGACGAATCCAGATTCAGATCAGTTTCATCCCAGCGAACAATCTCCTGCTTCCAGGCATACCGCCATCCCGACAATGTGGGGCAAGCCAGCACTCCATTCTCACGGCTTACCATTACGGTGCATGGCAATTCCGTTTCCAGATGCTGGATTACCGTTCCCGCTCTTCTGCACGCGCGAAGATGATTTTCAGAGATTCCCTCCAATGCCACCAAAGAAGTGACCTGCGGGATATCCAACTGCCCGGCCACTTCCGGCCCCACCTGAGCCGTATCTCCGTCAATAGCCATACGGCCGAAGAACAACAGGTCAAAATCTCCTACTTTCCGGACTGCAGCGGCCAGCACGGTGCTGGTACACCACGTATCACTCCCTGCAAAAGCAGGAGAAGAAAGCAGTATCGCGCGGTCTGCCCCGCGCTGAAGTGCCTCGCACAGCACATCTTCAGCAGAAGCCGGCCCCATACTTACAGCCACGACTTCCGCTCCGGTATCACGTTTCAGGTCGAGCGCAGCCTGCAATGCGTACAAATCATCGGGATTGGTCTGAGTCAGCGCAGACGAACGTTTCAACGTATGAGTTACGGCATCTATCTCGACCTTTGTAGACCGAGGCACCTGCTTCAAGAATACAATATAGCGTTTCATAAATAAAGTTTCAATTATGTTTTTCCGTTTGGTCTTTTTACATGAAAATAGATGGCAAAGGTTCCGCTTATCCTCCTTTCTTATTGGAACGGGCATCAGCGCAACGCCGCTGGAAATCAGCAGAAAAAGGGTCAACAGCACCGAAACGGTCCGGAGCGAAGAGCGCAGGGTCCACAAACGGGCTATCTCCCAGAATCAGTTCTGCCGCCAGGCGTCCCATCCCTCCTCCTGCAGCCACGCCGCCTCCGCAACAGCCGGCCACGGCAAACAGCCCATCATAAGAAGCCACCGGACCGACGATGAACATTGCGTCAGGAACGTAGCACGAAGGTCCTGCCATATAATGTGCAATCGGCAGGTCATCAATATCATGCAGGTAAGGCTTCAGCAACGGCGCACATTCATCCAGCACAGTCCATTCCGCCTTCCGGTTAAAGTCGAAGTCTTCCAGCTTGTCGGTCAACGCAGACGGATCGAATGCCTGACAGCAGCTCTCACGCAGTCCGATAATCAGCGCACCGACATCCGAACGGGTGAAAGCACGCGCGTCAGGAATTACCGTAAACGGATGTCCTGCCGGAAAACGGTCGGGATCAATGGCGGTAATCCAGAAATGGCTGCGCACCGGAGTAAAAGGAAGGCCAACATGCAAAGGCTTCATCAGCAAATTCGCCCATGCCCCGGCTGCATTCACAACAACCGGAGCAAAAACCGCTTCACCGTCTGCCAGCCTGACCCCGCAAACTTTTCCGTTTTCAGTCACGATTTCCTTCACCCTGCAATTCGGCCGCAACGTCACGCCCATCCTTGCAGCCGCCCGGGCGTAACCGGAACAGAGCAAGGCCGAATCGATAAACGCATCAGTAGGCATATATAAAGCTACATCCACCGCCTCGACATCCATCCACGGAAGAAGTTCTTTGGTCTGTTCACGCCCGATACGTTCGTTCAGAATGCCGAAACGTGTAGCAGCTTCTTCCAATGCTTCCAGTCCTTTCAGCGAAGCTTCCGACGAAGCTACCGTGATGCTTCCGCACTGCTGAAGTCCGAGCGGCTCGCCCAACAGTTCCTCCATCTCGCTTATGCAGTCATAAGTTTCCTGCACCAGTTCCATCAGGGCAGGTTTCGTGCGCGCCCTTGTCAGCAGGCAGGCCGCACGCGAGGAAGCCTGCGAAGCGATTTCATTCCCATCAAGCAGCAAGATGTTTCCGGCCTTGCGCTTAGCCAATTGGTAAGCCGTGGCACAGCCCAGCAGCCCTCCGCCGACAATTATCACATCATAGTTTTTTTCCATCATTCAAATTGTGTTATAATTTGCATTCAGACAAGTATCATTTTCCAGTTCTTTCGGTCTGAAAGTCCTGTTGTATTTTTTGTAAATCAACACAGCAACCGCAATGAACAGCACCGTGCAGACAGCTCCCACCGCACAGGCTATGTGATTGAAAAGAGCGAACCACTCGATATCGATGTTGAAAAGCTCTTTGGTTGAAAGCAGCGCTACCGTACCCATATAGCCTATGAAGTCAATCATGGCAATAAAGAATCCGACATTCCCCTTTATCCGGAAACAAGCGATGAAACGGTCGAAAAAGATGGTCTGAAAAGTCAGGTAGGCAATATAGAGCGAAAGGCTCTCCACAAACAGCCAGGTGGTAGGCTCCAAGTCAAGCGTTTCGTAATGATAAGACACATAAGTCATCGTAAGACACCCCGCCACAACCAGCGTCATCATCCATAACAACGCATTGATATTGCTCCGGAAGAAGATGAACAGCGTAAAAATGCCCAAAATAATCAGCGTGACAATCGTATCAATACGGGCAAACATCCACGACGACTGGTTGCTCATGTCAAGAATATTCACCAAAAAGTCTTCTTTGATATCGCGCAGCATCAGCAGCATGAAGTTCCCCACGAATATCAGAGAAAGAATCGGAGCATATTTCCTGAACAGTGCCCGGCGTCCTTTTCCGTCAAGAGTGACACGTTCGTTACGCAAGGCGATGTCTTCGGCAGTAGGCTGTGGAAGACGTTTCAGCATATAGCCCATAAAAACCAGCAGAGGCAAGGCAAAGCCACCGATAAGGGCGGGCATCCAGAACTGGTCCACATGCAGTTCATTCATGGCAAACAGGCCGAAACTTTTTGCCACTCCCGAGCTGAACACCATGCTTACTCCCAGCAGGCTTGCCAGAATGTCGGTCACCTTGCGCCCTTCGATAAAGCTGAATATCACTCCCCACATGCACCCCAACGAAAGTCCGTTGACAAACATGGCAGCCACATTATACGGAGCGCCCAGCAATCCAAAGCCCACAAGCGCCGCCTCGGCCAGCACAGCCGACCCGACAAAGAACCGGAAACGGTTTTCCTTCTTCAGTTCCGAAATAATCTTGATCCCGAAAAACTTGGCTATCACATAACCCAGAATCTGAATAGTAGTCACCGCCACCTTGTAGTCGCTTCCCAAAAAAGTCAGCCCTTCAAATGAAGCGGCAGTGTAAGGCTTGCGCAAAGCGTAAACCAACGAATAAGAGAGCAACGCTGCTCCTCCTACCCAAAGAACCAGCAGGATATCCGACATTCTCCTGTTTGCTGTAATCTGTTTCATTTTATTGATTATAAGTTGTTTTCGTTTTAACGGGAGCAAAAGTAGAACGGCCGGACATCTGAAAGAATTAATTTATAATGTATTATAACCCCGGATTGCGCCGATTTTATAATGTCATGTTTATAAAAGAATAATGTCACGGAAATGTAATATCTGAAATACCGCTGTAACAACTAAATCGTATCTTTGCGGTGCAGATATTATGACTATGGACAGACTGTTATCTCTTTATGAACGCATGAAAAAGCTCCGTGAATCGGGTGTACGGATGAAAGACATATCCGAAGAAACAGACATCGCATCAAGCGTGCTTTCGTCGCTCTACTCTTCTGTGCTTCCAATGTATGTAAACCTGATATCCAACGGAGAAGACAAGGAAAAAGCGCTGGACAAATCGTTGCAGCAGGTGAACAATGTATCAAAGCGCAAACTCCTAGGATGTCTGGATACGCTTTATGAAAAGGTGCATGCCATCGAACCGAGGCTGATAAACGGCAAAAAGAACGAACGCCCCTTCCTTGACGACATTGAAAAGGAAGCCATCAACTACCTGCCGAACGCGGGCGTATATACCGGACTGTATCTGGCCTACAGTTCGTCTTCTTTTTCCGACGGGCTCAAAGTGGAACCGTACATGATCGCTTCCATTACCGACGGCGACACAATGCCGAAAGTGTATTCACAAAACATGTCGGGCGACTATTATACGGGCATCGGTCTGTTCTCTCCGTTCCAGATCGGCTATTTGATGTTCAACGAACAGAAACGGCTGCAACTGGCCTTAAAAGTGGTATATCTGCAACTTCCCATCATCGAATACCCCAACTTTCTGAAAGGCATTTATCTGACGCACGACTACAACAGGAATCCCATCGCACGACGGGTCATCTTCATCCGCCAAAGTGACGAGATTCCACTGGAAGAATTTGCCAAAATGCGCACGGAAGTGATTCCAAAAGAGAAACTGACAGACGAACAGCAGATATATTACGAATATACCTGTGAAACGGGGGACACCATCAAAAGCATGATGCTGGTTTCGCCGGAGAAAAGCCTCGAAGAACTGAAGCGTGAAAAACAAATGCTGAAACTGCTCTAACCCTAAGACACCTATGAACGCTTGTATCAGAGAAAGCAAGGCGGATGACTGCAAGGCGGTGTACGCCCTTATATGCAGCATGGAAGAAAAACAGCTCCCGCCCACGGAGTTTGAAAAGATCTACAATGCCCAGCAGAAAGACGATTCCTGCCTCTGCCTGATTTACGAACAGGAAGGAAAAGCTGTCGGCTGCCTGAACCTGCGCATGGAATACCAGCTCCATCATGCCGCAAAGATAGCGGAAATCATGGAACTGTCTGTAGACGCACATGCAAGATGCCAGGGAATCGGCCAGAAACTGTATGCATATGCCTGCCGGAAAGCCAAAGAATCCGGCTGCATACAGATAGAGGTTTGCTGCAACCGGCTACGCACACGTGCGCATAAATTCTATGAAACGCAGGGGATGCACAACTTCCACTACAAATTCTCTCTGGATTTCTTATCTCCGGATGACAGCGAAAACAGGCTGGGGAAATGACAATCACCGCGATTCTTTATTCACGTATTCTGTTGGAGAGCATCCCATATACTTCTTGAAGCTGGTCGTAAAGTAAGAAGGAGTGTTGAATCCTACCATTTCACTGATTTCCGTAATGTTATAGCGTCCTTCTTCCAGCAGCCTGCACGCATGGCTGAACCGGATTTTCCGGATAAAGTCCATCGTGGAATCTCCCGTAATGGCCTTCATTTTCAGATGCAGGCTCGAACGGCTCATGTTCATCTCGGCAGCAAACTTATCCGCAGAGAAGCCCACATCATCCAGATAGTTTTCAACGATCTTCACCGCCTTTGTCAGAAACTCTTCATCCAAAGGATTCAGCGCCATTTTCTCCGGCTTAACTTCCAGTGATTTCGAATAGAATTCAACGGCCTGCCGGTATGTACGCAAGACATTGCGTATCTTTGCAATTACCACTTCCATGACGAAGGGCTTGGGAATATAGTCGTCAGCTCCTACATGCAAACCTTCCAACTGGTCCTTCACGTCCGCTTTCGCCGAAAGAATCACAACGGGAATATGGCTGGTCTTCAGGTTTCGCTTCACCTGCGAACAAAGCCTGATACCATCCATTACGGGCATCATCACATCCGTCAGTATCAGGTTAACCTCTTCGTTCTGCAAGATCTCCCAGGCCTCCTGCCCGTTTCCGGCCTTCAGCACATGAAAATAATCTTTCAATCCATCTGCAAGATAGTCTATAATATCCGCATTGTCTTCAACCAGCAGCACCGACTGCTTTCCTTTCTGCCCGCATTGCCCGTCCTCATCTTCATCTGCACCACGGGGCTGTTCGCCGGCATTCGTTTCCGGCAGACAATCTTCCATTCTCACAACAGCATCCTCCACTTTCGCCTTTTCATCTGTTTCACCTGCCAATTCATCAGCTGTGTAAGCTCCGGCTGAAACAGGAAGACAAACAGCAAACACACTTCCCTTCCCTACCGAACTTGTCAGTTCAATCGTGCCATGATGCAAATCAACCAGTTTCTTCACGAGCGACAATCCGATTCCGCTGCCTATGTTTTCATGGTTCACCTGATAAAAGCGTTCAAACACCAGATTCTGCTTTTCAGGCGGAATTCCCTGACCGGTATCGCTTACCAGCATTGACAGGTTCTTATCATCTTCCTTCAACGCAAGTGTGATGCTGCCGCCTTTAGGTGTATACTTAAACGCATTGGAAAGCAAATTATTCAGAATCAGTTCCACGTAATTTCCATCGCACATCACTTTCTTCCCTCTCATATCAGAATTCAAATGATAAGCAATCTGCTTTGACTCCGACAGACTTGTATAGGCATTAAACACTTTTTCTGCCAGAGCGTGAACATCCGTTTCGCTTACCTTAAGATGAAACACGCCCAGTTCTGCACGCCGATAATCCAGCAACTGATTCACCAGAAACAACAACCTCCCGGCATTCGCATTCACGTATTTCAGCTTTGACAGCACCCATTTGTCGGTAATCTGAGGAAGCACATCCCGCAAAGGACCTACAATCAATGTCAAAGGAGTACGCAATTCATGAGAAATGTTAATAAAGAAACGCACTTTCATTTCGTTGATTTCTCTCGCCTTCTCTTTATCCATGCGCTCCATTTCCAGTTGCAACTGCATTGTCTTCCGGATCCAGAAGTAACGGATGATAAAAGCTATCACCCCCACCACACAGACAAAAAACAACATCCTCGCCCACCATGTCTGATACCACATGGGCAGAATCTTGATTTCCAGCACGGTCGGGACATCATTCCACAGGCCGTCACGGTTAGCTGCCTTCACCATGAAGCGGTAATCTCCGGCAGGAAGATTCGAATACACAGCAAAACGGTTGGGATTCTCTACATAAATCCAGTCTTTTTCATATCCGTCCAGACGATAGGCAAAACGGTTGTGCGTTCCTGAGATGTAGTCGGTGACAGCAAATTTCAACATAAACGACGACTGTCCGGCAGACAACGTGATGCTCTCGGTTTCACTGATATGCTTTTTAAGCACTCCCGTATCGTCAAACGGCTTGACCGTTTTATTTGCGACTTGCAGCTCGGTAATCAGTACAGCCGGAATGAAAGGGCTTTCCGTCAATGTTTCCGGATTGAATGAAACAATTCCGTCAACACTGCCGAAATACATTCTTCCGGAAGCGGTCATGCAATAGGCACCTATATTAAACTGATTGCAAGACAAGCCGTCTACAACGGAATAGTTTCTAAAGGTTTCTTCCTTCACATCCAGACAAGCCAGCCCACGGTCTGTACTGACCCAAAGCATTCCTGCGCTGTCTTCCATTATACCTTGAATGACATTGTTGGGCAAACCATTCCTTACAGTATAATGCCTCAACACCCGGGCTCTCCCATCCAGACAATACAGCCCGTTTCTCGTGCCGATCCAAAAACAAGAATGCTTCAGATTTTCATGGATGCAATTCACCATCTCATTCCGAAGCGCACCGCCTGCTATAGAATCAGTGCTTTCAAGACGGTTGCCCGACAAAAGATAGACATTTGCCCCGTTGGTTCCTCCGACCCATAATCTTCCTTGCGAATCAAAGCACATCGCGATGCGTCCCTGATCCTTGTAAACCTCCCCCTCAACATAGCAAGTCATCCGCTCAAACTTCTGCGAATGGGGAAAGAAACGATAAATTTCTCCATTGGACGTGCCCAACCAGACCGATCCGTCGGAATCGGGGATGATGCTGTATACATTCCTTGTCTGAAGGCCACTGTTCTCCATTGTGTATCTGACAATATTGCCTGTCCGCCGGTTCAGCACATTCAATCCGCCGGAATGACCGCCAATATACACCAGGTCATCATCTTCGTCTATATACAGGCTTTTCACATCATCAAATTCCAGCCCGCTGTTCCGCGAGTAACAAGTATAAAGTCCGCTGTGCACATCATAAAAATTCAGTCCTCCGGAGTTTGTCCCGATCCAAAGGTTTCCCTCCTTGTCCTCACGGATGCAGTTCACGACATTGTCACTGAGCGAATTGTGATAAGGAATATTCTTAATTACGCGAAAACGCCGGCGCAAAGGATGATAATAGTTCAATCCGCCAAAATAAGTGCCCAGCCACATGCCCCCTTGAGAATCACAATAAATGCTCCTCACAGAAGCCTGCGACAGCGAACCTTCCCTGACCGGGTCGCTGTTATAAACGATAAACTCATCCTTCTTTTCGTCATATATATTCAACGAGTTGATGGTGCCCACCCACAAACGCGATTCCATGTCTACGGCCAAAGCCCGGATATAGTCAGAACTCAGTCCCCTATTCCCGGAGCTATAATGTTTCATCCTTTCCCCTTCAACATCCAGAAGGAACAGTCCGTTTCCTTCCGTCCCTACCCACAGCTTGTTTTTTGCCTGCTGAAATATGGAAAGAATCCGCCTGTCTTTTTTCGAATGAAACCAGTCCATTTTACTCAAACTGTGCGTAAAGAAAGAATAAGCCATCAGTTCACTTCCTTGCCCGAAAAAGATTTGCTCATCATTACGCTCGACCGCAGTAGGACGCAACGGTCTTAAACAGGAAGGAACATCGGCAAAAGCCTTCTTCCGCTTATCAAACAACACAAGTCCTTCGGTTGTGTTCACCAGCAAATGCCCCTTTTCCCATTCTTCTATATGAAGCACTTCCGCATCCTTGTCCTTCAAACGGTAGCGGAAATTACAGAAGACATCCTTGTCCATATCATACAACGACAATCCCCGATGTGTGCCAACCCACAGATTGCCTCCACCATCTGTCATCACAACACGGATTATATCGCTTGAGATGCTGGTGGAATCCGAATCATCGTGCTGATATACCGTAAAATTATATCCGTCGAAACGGTTCAGTCCGTCATAAGTGGCAAACCACATATTTCCCTTCCGGTCTTGCGCTATGCTCAAAACCGTACTTTGCGACAGCCCCTGTGACAGACCGATATGCTCAAACGAAATCTGTCCGAAAGCAATCGCCGGAATAACTGAAAAATATACGCACCATAAAAAGACACGCCACTTTACTGCATTTTTCATTGTCTTATCTCTTAAGTCTGTATTTCCGATATTCACTTCAATCTCCCGGCTAAAAAGCCCGTTTGCCAATGCTTTCATTTACCAGCAACTCCGGCAAGCCGCGATACTTCAACGAAAAAACAAATATAGGCAAAATTCAAATCTGAACAAACCGATTCCGCTTTCAAAATCGTTGAATTTACTTTCAATTTTGTCCAATGACTTAATTATAAGATAAAAATGAAGTATTTTTACGCAAAATAGAAAGTCGGAGAGAGCAGAGTCGCCTACTTTTGTTGAAGTAAACAAAAACAGACAATATGAAGAACAATCTGCTAACCATGAAAAATCTGGCATTGGCGGCCTGCACGCTGCTGTGCAGCACGCTTCATGCCGCAACGACACCTTTCCCTGACCGGATACACGAAAACACACGCACCACTCCCTATCCGCAGGAGTTTCACCAGCCGTTCATTAATCCGGCTCCACTGCTTGTTCCCCCCGGCGAAGAGGGGGATTCCGTGCAATTCATGCTCTCGCAAGACAAGACATTCAAAGACAGCAGCACCCAAATCTCCAAGCCGGCTGTATGGCGCATGTTCAACCCGCACCGCATACTCAAGCCGGGAACATGGCACTGGCGCTTCCGCTCGGTGAAAAAAGGAGGAGAAAAAATGCCGTGGAGTCCAACCTACTCGTTTACAATGGATGCAGACGTGCCTCAGTTCGTCACGCCTCCTTTCGAAACCTTCCTCCGCAACATACCCCAAAACCATGCACGGCTGTACTGCTTTCTGGATGCCACGGTTGAAGAAGCACGGAAGCACATGCGCCAGTCCCCCGACTTTGAACGCATGATCAGCGAAGCGAGGGATGCACTTGCAATGGATTACCGGACCGACACGGCCCCCTACAAGAAAATATCGCTAATGTATAAGCATGCAAACTACCTGCATACTGCCTATATGATGATGCAGCGTGATGTCTATGCCGAAAAAATGGTACAGAACGTCAGATGCCTGCTGCAAACAGAACCGGACGAGAATGTATTGGCGAATGACTTCAATGCCGGCGAACTGGCTTATACACTGGCCTGCACCTACGAAACATGCTACAGCCGTTTCAGCACACAGGAGAGACAGCAGATCGAAGAACTCCTCCTGTCTGTACTGAACAGGTATATCCCGCACATTATCGGAAAAGAAGAAGTGCATATTTTCGACAACCACTTCTGGCAGTTCACCTTCCGGCACTTCCTGCAAGCGGCACTGGTGCTTCATGACAAATATCCCGAAGCCAGAAACTATCTGGAATACAGCTATGAGCTTTGGACATCGCGTGCTCCGGCATCCGGATTCAACCGTGACGGAAACTGGCACAACGGCACGAGCTATTTCAGTGCCAATGCCGTTACCTTATATTATATAGCCGAACTGTTCTCGTATCTGACAAAAACAGATTTTCTACAGCATCCGTGGTACCGGAACTCCGGAATCGGAGAAGCCTACAGCTGGCTTCCCAACTCGTCTGCAGCAGGATTCGGTGACGGACACGAGAAACTGAATGCCCAGCCGCTCCGTATACGCAGCGCATACGCAGATTATCTGGCACGCAAAACCGGCGACCCGTACGCTGCATGGTACTCGTCGCTCAACCGGCGTTATCTGGACGAATACGAAACGCGCATCTATCGGCTCGCCAGCGGAAAGAAACGTCCGGACAATGAAAACCTCCCGGAAGACGCGCCCAAAGCCGTGTGGTTCAAAGACAGCGGCGAAATGATAGCCAACTCCGACCTAAACGATTTGAGCAACAATTTAAGCTTGAGCTTCCGGTCCAGCCCGTTCGGTTCGGGCAGCCACACGCACTCAAACCAGAACGCATTCAACCTGCACTTCCGCGGAATTCCCGTATATCGGGCTATAGGCCACTACATGAACTTCGCCGATTCGCATAACCTGCTGTCATACCGGAACACACGCGCATACAATACCATTCTTGCAGACAGCATCGGACAGCCTTTCACCACACGGGCATATGGCAACATCGTGCGCATGTTCAACGGTGAGCATATATCCTATGCGTTGGGAGATGCCTCAAAGGCATATTGCGGGATCAGCGAATATCCCATGTGGGAAAAGAACTTCAAGAATGCCGGACTTGAACAGTCGCCTGAAAACGGATTCGGGAAAACGCCGCTAAAGAAGTTCCGCCGGCATATCTTCCTCCTTCACCCCGATAAGGTGCTGATCTACGATGAACTGGAAGCTGACAAGGAAGTTCACTGGGACTGGCTGCTTCACAGCCGCCATCAGTTCCATATTGAAAACAACCGGCTGACCACAGTACATCCGGAAGGCAAATTCGCCTCGCTGGCAGAAATATTCAGCGAACAGCCGTGCAAGATATCGCAGACCGACCGGTATCAGGCAGATCCCAACAAAGCCATAGCCGTGCGCGGAGAAGAGTTTTATAAAGAATGGTCTATCGACGCACGGTTCTCGCCATGCAAGAAAAACCGCGTGCTGACACTCATCCAGATTACACCTGAAGGCAAGAAAACAATTCCTGCCGTACGTAAAAACAGCAACACTTTCCGTTTCGGGGACTGGACCGTGACAGCAGAACTGGATGCCGACCGCCCCGCAAGCCTGTACATCCGGAATACACGGAACAACGCGGCATTCGGATACGGCCTCAAGGAAATGAACGCTGGCGGAAAGACCTATCGGTTTAAAAAGAAAAACGCCTCTGTTCTTCACGATAACATCGGAGGAATATGGGAAACGAAAGAGATGGCTGACAGACCGGCATTACTGACGGGAGCGAAATAAGGCCCAAGGATCCTCCAAACTACAGTCCCTCCAAACCTCCCCCGAAGGGGAGGCTTAAGAAAACATCAAGCTATATAAACTCCCCCTCGGGGGGAGTTGAGAGGCTCGGAGCTTAGTTGAAAGAGCTTAATTTTTCTAATCAATAAATATTGCAACATGAAAAAACACTTGTTACTTTTCAAGGGAATGATGATGGCCATATCATTGTTCGCATTTGCCGGAGTCAGTCCGACCACGGCACAGAAAACGACGCTGGAACGGGTACACGAGAATGTACGCGAAACAGCTTATCCGCAGTCGATGCATCAAGTTTATCTGAGTCCGCCTCCATTGATTCTCCCCAAAAGCGTGCATGAGAAAGACGCTTCGTATCAGTTCGAGCTGAGCAACGACAAAACTTTCCCTGCAGGAAAAACAATCACTGCCGACGCAAAGCCCTGGCTCATGTTCAGTCCGCATAAAGTGCTTGACAAAGGTACATGGTACTGGCGCTGGCGTAAAGTAAAAGACGGGAAACAAGGCGAATGGAGCCAGCCTTATGATTTTCAGATTGCAGGCGACGAACCGAAATTCGCCACGCCGGTCTATGAAACCTTCCGGAAGAATCTGCCGAAAGGCTATCCGCGCCTGTTCTGCTTTCTGGATAACGACCTGAAGACCGCACGCGCAAACGTAGCTTCACATCCCGAATACAAGGAAATGCTGAACCGCGCGAACATGGGACTCAACTATGAACCGGCAGCCAACCCATACCCTAAAGCACGCCCGGCTCTTGCCTTCGTCACTTACCTGCATACCGCATACACGCTCACCGAAGACAAGCAGTATGCCGACAAGATGGTGGAAATCACCCGCGCCTATCTGAAATCGACCCCCGACAAGAATCTGCTCCGCGACGACTTCTTCTGCGGCGATCTGATTGAGCAGCTTCTGATGTGCTACGACGTATGCCACGACATGTTTACGGCAGACGAACTGAAACAAATCGAAACGCTTGTATTCGAAGTGGCAAAGAACCACCACAATCCGATGCGCACCGGATATGAAGAAACACACTTCTTCAACAACCACTTCTGGCAGCACGGCTTCCGGCAGACACTTGAAATCGGCCTGATGTTCTATGAACACAGCGAAAAGGCCCGCGAAATGCTGGAATACTGCTATGAACTTTGGAGCACGCGCGCTCCGGCCGGAGGATTCAACCGCGACGGAGAATGGCAGAACGGAACAGGATACTTCACTGCAAACACGAAAACGCTTTATTACGTTCCCAGCCTGCTTTCGCATATCACAGGATTTGATTTTCTGAAACACCCCTGGTATCAGAATGCCGGACAATCACTGCTCTATGCGTTTCCTGTAGGCACGATGAGTGCGGGATTCGGTGACGGAAACGAACGCCAGCCGACACCCGACCGCCAGCGTCTGGCCATAGCAGACTTCCTTGCACGGGAAATCGGAAATCCCTACGCCAAATGGTATGCTTCACACTGTACACGGGATTTAAGACGTGACTATGAAACACGCATTTACCGCATGGCCCGTGTAGCGAAAGACTATCCGTACACGAAAGATCTTCCGGCCGATCGCCCCAATGCTGTCTGGATGGAAGACATGGGCGAAGTGTATGCCCACTCGGCCATTCAGAACACCAACCGCAACGTTTTCTTGAGCTTCCGTTCAAGCCCGTTCGGATCAGGAAGCCATACACTGGCCGACCAGAACAGTTTCAACCTGCACTTCCGTGGAGTACCTGTATATCGCTCTACCGGCTATTACCTGAACTTCAAAGATGCCCACAACATACTATCCTACCGCCATACAAGAGCGCACAACAGCATTCTTGTTGACGGAATCGGACAGCCTTTTACAACCCGCGCCTACGGTAAGATTACCCGGATGCTGAACGGCGAGAACATCACTTATGCACTGGGAGATGCATCAAACGCATACTGCGGAACCAGCGAATATCCCATGTGGATAAAGAATTTTGAAGAAGCAGGACTTGCCCAAACTCCGGAATACGGCTTCGGAGAAACTCCGCTCACCAAATACCGCCGCCACATTCTGCTGCTTCATCCGGACATCGTGGTTATATACGACGAACTGGAGGCTTCGAAGCCTGTCACCTGGGACTGGCTGCTGCATAGTCCGGTACAGTTCCAGATTGACAATGCCAAACACACGATGACCACACGCTACGAAGAAAAACAGTTCAGTTCCGTGGCACAGATGTTCAGCAACCAGGCATTCGAAATGACACAAACCGACCAGTATGTGGCTCCGCCCGATCCGAAGAAGATGAAAAAAGGAGTGAAGTATCCTAACCAGTGGCACCTGACCGCCAAGTTCCAGCCTTGCGCACAAAACCGTATCCTCACCGTCATCCGCATCATGCCTGACGGCAACAAGGAAAAGGTGCTTTCGCGCAAAGGGAATGTGTTCACCTGCGAAAGATGGAAAATTGAAGCGGAACTTGATCCGGCAAAACCGGCTTCGCTCAAAATATTCAACGACCGCAACAATGCCACATTCAGTCTGGGGGACGGAGATATAGAAATAGGAAACACAACCTACAAACGTCTCGAACAAGGCTCGTCTGTTTTATTTGACAAAATCGACGGCGAATGGCTCGTGCATGAAATGTCCGATTACCAGCCCCAGTTCACTGGAGCCGGACCTGAAAAATAAGATTTCTCTATTTACATTTAATATAAGGTTTTCAATAGGAAGAAGAGGCTGTATCGTGAGATACGGCCTTTTTCATAGTTTCACTTAAAAGGCATTCGATAGGACAAATGCGGGCGACAAGCCAAACTACGGCTCCCGATCAGACTTCCATGAAACATAAAATACCGGAACACAGAGAGAAAATACAGGGAAATCCAACCTGATAAATCTCTGCGTTCCGGTACGTTTTCAGTCAAAGCCTTCACATGACAATTAGAAACTGTTTTGAATTTCTCCAAAAAGTTTTTCTTGGCTTGATGTATTCGTTTTCGTGTGTGCTTTGGGCTATTTTTTGGTCTTTTCCGCTTCTGTTCTTCGTCAGATAGCCCGCTATCTTCCTCATCACACAAACGGAAATGCCTCAAAAACTCATCCCAAATCAGCACACGATAAATTCAAAACAGTTTCTTAGTGGGAAAGCTCTGAATTCCCTACGGATGTTCCATTACCATTTTCCCATCCAAAGAATATGCTGGTCAGTCATCTTGTTTACCGAAAGTTTTCCGTCCACAGTGTCGGAAATCACGGAAGCGCCCGACGGATCTTCGCCATAGCTGAACGAAGAACCGTTTGACAAGTTGCGGACAGAAAGCCGTGAAGCTTTCTCGGCATCCAGTTCAGCTTCTATCTTCCAGTCGCCCAGCGTAAGGCTTCCGCCTTCATCTTTCACGTCTACAGCCTTCATTCCGTCGGCCTCCACCAGCATCACGGCAAGTACGTGGCATTTGCGGCACGAATCAAAAGCCGCGGTCATAGTCCATTGGGGAGTGAAATCCTCGCCTCGCTGAGCATCCTTGTCACTGGGAGAAGCCGCATACTTGTCCGTTTGTACAAGACGGGGAACCACGCTGCCCCAGATGTGTCCCACCGAACGGAATCCCTTGTCGGGACGTTCCGTAACGAATGTCCCGTTATCGAAGTCAAACTTCACCGGACTGTGCAGCAGCCAGTCCCAACGCACCTCTTCCGACGCTTCCAGTTCATCGTACACGATTACAATATTGGGATACAGCATCAGAATGTGGCGGCGGTATTTGGTGAGCGGATTATCCCCAAAGCCATTTTCGGGCGACTGTTCCAGTCCGTATTTCTCAAACGACTCTTTCCACAAACAAATATCGCTGACTCCGCAATAAGCGTCCGAAGCATCACCCAATGCATACGCCATCCGATCGCTTTCCATCATACGCACGATGCGCCCGCGAGCCTCCGGTGTAAAGGGCTGTCCGATGCCGTTCACCAGCACCGTATTATAAGCGCGCGTATTGCGGTACGAAAGCAAATTATGCGGATCATTGAATTTCATGTAATGCCCTGCCGCATGATAGACCGCCTCGCCGCCGTAATGCAGATTGAAAGCATTTTGGCAGGAATGTGTATGATTGCCTGATCCGAAGGGACTGCTCCTGAAACTCAAGCTGACATTCCGCTTCAGATCATGCAAATCGCTGTTGGCCACCATCTCGCCGCAGTCGCGGAACCACACAGCCTTCGGCGCACTGTCGGGCAGTTCCGCACGTTCCGCCCTCGGCTTGCCGCACGCCATCCGATAAAGACGGGTTTCAAACTCCTCCTTATAGCTGTCGTTAAGCGAAGAATACCATTCGGCATAAGGATCTCCGGTTTCACGCGCCAGAAAGTCGGCAAACGCACTGCGGATACGGAGCGGCTTTTTGTTCATCTTCTCATGGCCGTCGCCGAATCCGTCACTCAGCGAACCGGGAAGCCAGGTATAAGCTATTCCCTTGCCTGCGTTCCGGTACCACGGATGCTGCAGGAAATCAACGCCTGTCACATATCCCAGAAGCGAAGGCAGATACATCAGGCTGACGGCATTCGCGCTGAAATAATTCGCTCCGTTGTGCCATGAACCGTCACGGTTGAAACCGGAAGCCGGCGCCCGCGAAGTCCAGGCTTCATACAAATATTCCAGATATTCTTCAGCTTCCGGATACTTGTCATACAATACCAAAGCTCCCTGCATAAGGCGGCGGACAGTGAATTGCCAGATATGTTCGTCATAAAAACGGTTTTCCAGCCGGCCCATCAACCGTCCGTTGCAGTACTGCCTCATCACATGCAGGATCAATGTTTCTATCCGCTTGCGCTCTTCAGCCGTAAAACGGTCACGGGCAACATCGTAAGTACAAGCCAGCAGATAAACCAGTTCGCCCGCATTAAAGTCATTTTCGACAAACTGTTCTGTCGGATCCTTAGGAAGCAGGCAGCGCACATTCTGCATCATCTTTTCAATATAAAGATCACGGCCCAGCATCCGCCATGCCGTATGCAGGTTGTCGCAGTTCTCTGACATCGCAAACACATGCTTGTAAGGCACGGTATCCGTGCGGAAATCCATCGCCAGTGCACGGCGTGCGTCGTCTACCATCGTCCAGAACTCCGGATGTGAACGCACGTTGCGCCTCGCTTCTTCCATTCCGTCTTCCAGAAAACAATAGATGCGCGGCCACTCCACAGGCAGATTCTTCCGGAACACGTCAAACGGAGGAGCAGCGAACTCCGGCACGTCTTCCCCTATTGTAAAACGGTAAACCTTGCTCCAAGGATGCTTCTTCCCGTCCTTGTCCACTGAACGGAAACGCCAGTACCATGTACCTTTTTGCAACACCCGGTGCGCGTTGAAAACGCCCCAGCGTACGGGTTCCGACAGCATGTCGTCCGTTCCGTTAAATCGTTTGCTCCGCGACAGGTTGAACTGCAACAGTTCTCCGTCCCTCATGGACGGCGGCACAAGCAGCGGAGCCGGATTAAGAAACACGTCGTCATTCTCTTGCGGATAAGGAGCTGTCCGCAAGGGGTTGTTGCCGCTGACGGCAAAAGCCACACACAAACAAAACAGTAAAAAACAATATCTTTTCATATCAATAATCAAGTCTTTCCAAACCTATCCCCAAGGAAAGGCTTACAGAAAAATATAAAATCAATAATAATAAAACCAACCGGCCTCTCCAATCCCAAGTCTTTTCAACTTCGGGAGAAACGGGCAGGAAGCCTCATCCCCTCCTGCTTGATACGGGCGACTGGTCTGTCCGTTCCACAGCCTGATACTGCCCGTCAATCTCATCATACAGTACGGAAGAATTGCGGTACTGCCGTGCATAGACTCCGCTGCCCGTCTGCACATTGTCCGAGCCATAACTATAGACTGCCGGAACGGAACCGCTCGTCACCTGCAAACGTTCGGCAGACGAAGGATCGAGGTTCACGTCTATCGTCCAGTCGCCGCAGGTGATGCGGCTGCCGTTGCGTTCAACAGGAAGAATCTCTCCCTCCGAATCTTTAATCTGCACTACGGTCAGTATGCGGCAGGCAGAGCTGTTGGCGAATGCTGCCGTCAAGTGCCACTGGTTCGCATAGCCCTCTCCCGGTGACACGACAAACTGGTCGGTTTGAGATACTTCAAACGCTGCGTCACTGAACATACGAGCTACTGCTACGCCGGTTTCCGCACGGGTAGTAAACGTATCTCCGTCGATGCCGAACTGTACCGGACTATGCAGCAGCCAGTCCCAACGCACAGGCTCTGAGGCTTCCAGCTCGTCATAAATCAGCACGATATCCGGATAAAGCATCAGCGTCTGGCGGCGGTACTTCGTGAGCGGCGTTTCGCCAAAGCCATATTCCGGTGTCTGTTCGATGCCCGCATCCGCGAAGTTCTGTATCCACATCGGATCATTCGAAATGCCTCCGTAAGCCTGCGAAGCGTCACCCAACGCGTATGCAATATGCGTACCTCCGTTTGCCCGAAGCATCATGCCGTAGGCCTCGGTCGAAAAAGCCTGTCCGATGCCGTTCACCAGAATCGTATTGTGCGCCCTCGTGTGACGGTACGACATCAGATTGTGCGCATCGCTGAAAGCCGTGTAATATCCCGAGTGATAATACACCTCTTTCCCGCCATAAAGCAGGTTGAAACTGTTCTGGTCGGCAAGCGTATGGCTTCCCGAACCGAAAGTGCTCGAACGGAAACTCAGCGTCAGGTTGTCTGCCGTATGTTCAAGATCGCTGTGCATCACCACTTCGCCTATGTCTTCGTACCACTTCATTTTCGGAGCATCTTCAGGAAACGATGTATCATAGGTGCTGTTTCTGCAAATGCGATAAATGCGGAACAGCACATCATCGCTCACATCGTTGTCCGGATCATCATCAGTGGAACATTCGTTGGCATACCATCCGGCATAACCGTCGCCCGTTTCCCTCGCGAGGAAATCTGCAAAAGCCGCATATTGTCTTCCCGGGACGTCCCAACGTTCGCTCATGTCACCAAATCCTGTATTTTTTGACGAAGGAGGGAAATTATAGACCAATGCCTGCCCCGCGTTCTGATACCACGGATGCTGAAGAAAATCGCTCTGCCCCACATGCGACAGAAGCATCGGCATATAATATAAGGTATAAAGATTGGCCGACAGATAGCCGCTTCCGTTCACCCATGCGCCGTCACGGTTGAATCCCGAAGCCGGAGCGCGTGCCGTCCAAAGCTCATAATAATATTCCATCATATAGGATGCCTCTTCCGCATAGCCTGTCTTGTCCCACAGACAAAGGGCTATCTGAAAAAGGATGCGCATGTTCTTCTGCCAGAAGTGGTTGTCGAAAATATTATTCTCCTGAGAACCGCAGTAAGACGCAAAATAATGCCGCGCTATGCGCATCAGCAAATCCTGAGCCTGCTGGATCAGACTTCCGCTCAGACGGCTATACAGCACATCGTATGGAACAAGCAGGCTGTAGGCAATGGCAGTGGAACCGAAATTGGAAACGAAAAGTTCACTGTCGGTAAAGCCGTGTCCGCAAAGCAGGCTCAGTATTTCCGCCAGCTTGGATGCGTAGGTCTGGTTCTGAGTGAGCAGATAGGCCTGGTGAAGATACTCTACGTAATCGGCCATTTCCTCCATACCGTCTTCCGTAACCTGGTTCAGGTAGATACTGTAATCCACATTCATGGCACTGTTCGCACGGCTGACAAGCCCCCGGTATTCCGAATGGGATTCCACGCGCTGCCGTGCTTCCGCCAAATCTCCGTTCAGATAGCAGTACAGGCGCGGATGCACATCCAGCCCTGCCTGCGAAATGTTTGCACGGAAGGCGGCAAAGTCGGGAGTCACAAACACGGGAGTTTCCGGCTTCACCTCAAAAGCGATGGGTTCGCTCCACGCTTCTTCCGTTCCGTCGGCGGAAACATTGCGGTAGCGCCAATACCACGTCCCGGACGCAAGCTCGCGGTGGGGATTGAACATGCACCATTCGTCCGCTTCCGAAAGCTGGGTCGAAGCTTCCGGAAAGCCCTCATCCTGCGAAAGGGCAAACTGAAGTTTCTCTCCCGTCTTCATAGACTCCGGCACGATGAGCGGCGGAGGGTTCAGATAAAGCTCGTTCGAGAGCTTCGGGTAAGGCTGCGTGCGAGTCTTGTCGTGCCATGCTTCCGGAGTGTCCACCGCCTCGGCATCTACAGCTGATGCGAGAATCTCATCATCCGAACAGGCAGAAGTCAAACACGCGCAAGCGATTCCCAGCAGATAAATTATATGTTTCATACGTTCTTCAATTATTTGGTGATCAAGGCTGATAAAAAAGTGCCTCCGCCCTGCCCTTGCCGAACGCGGCCCGGACAAGGGGAAGGCACTTTCTGATTATGGAAACCTATTTATTTGTATGCAATCGAATGCCATTGCTGATCTTCTCGTCAGAAAGTCAGGATGGGACGGCAAGGAGAGCCAGAACTTCCTCCATTCTGATTTGTGACGGCAACTCCATCTTCATTCACAAAAGTCATACGCATAACACTATTGCTTGAAGAGCCTTCGTATGCCGTACTTGACCAATAATACTGGTTTGATCCGGCATCATTCTTCTCTACCAGAAGAACCTTGGCATTGGCATCTCCCGAACCGTAACCGGCATCAACCAGCCCTTGCAGGGCAGCTTTCACCTTGCTGTCTTCCGCAATATAGGCATTACGCAACGCTGCCAACTGACCGATTGCAGGAATGTACCATCCGCTCGTCTTTCCTTCTGGAACAGAAGCATTATAATTACCAGCATAACTATCCATTACATTCGGCAAGGCGACATACACTTTAGAACTGGTAAGGACATTCCCAATCCAGGCATTACAATTGGCAAAGCCATATATGTCATCCTCTCCCTGACCTACACCTTCTATGCTTTCAACCGTAGAGCCGGAAGCGCCCTGTTCGGCACTTGCATTGACAAAGCGGGGGGTAGGATGCAAATCACGCCATCCCATCACCCAAGCATGAATCTTTCCATCCTCGAAAGTCACACCGTCGTAGTTTTCGGGGGAATCGGCGGCCGCTTCCGTTTCTGAGGTGGCGAACACCACACCGATAACGGTCTTTTCAGCGTTCAAAGACGTCGACCATGTGCCGTCACTGTAATAATAGTCGCCCACATTCGGAGTATCCGGATCATCAAAGCTCACGTCCACCGTGATGATACCGTTCGCACGCTCCCAGTTGAGAGTGGCGTTTATCTTCCTGTTGGCGGTCAGCGTGATGTTTTCCGTAGACACATCGTGCGTATTCTCTCCCACCTTCATCGTGAGATTTCCGGGCAGACTGTTCTTGTTTCCCACAAACAGGTAGTTGTAGAACCACACGCCATTGTCCGCATCGGCTGCAGGCCCGGAATAAGAGATTGAAACAGGCGTGTCGCTTACCGTTCCGTTCACGATGTCAAAGCCGTTATAAACGTTGTAGTTGCTTACCGACACATTTCCTGCCGAAGCCACCGTTTCAGGCCTTTCGTCGGCAAAGCTGACTTTAGCCAACGGACGGGTCATCGTTCCGGCGGTCGCTCCGTTAAGAAGCGAAAGGCTGAAAGCATCACACGCGTCATTGTTGAACAGCTCATTGCCGGTCGCCTTATAGCTCACCGCAGGAAGCGACTCGGTGTTATAGTACAAGTCGGGGTATCTCCCGTCTGTTGCGGAAGCATCCTCTGCGACGTAATCCGCCCAAAACGAACACTTGAAGTCCTCGCCCTCGGGATTGATGGTGAAGAAGAAGCTTCCGTCCTGCGCCTCATCCACAAGCTTCTCCTGCCGGTCGGTGACCGTGCCGTTCTCCTGCACAATAAGAATGCAGCGGAGCTTGTGGCCTGCATATGCTTGCGGCAGTGCGCGCGAATCGTTGCCGAAGGCATCATCGGGCAGTGTCACCGACACCGTAACCGATCCGTCTGCCTGCGGTTCCTGAAGATTCTGCGGTTCCGCATCGTCCTTGCCGCACGAGGACAAAGCCAGTCCCCATGCCAGAACAGAATATAAAAACAGTTTTTTCATACAGATTTTCTTTATGTTTAACCGGATGAATGTCAGCCCTTTGTCACATTGCCGAACGGCGCCGGAAGATGACGGGTCATTTTTTTATTTTACCCGTCATCTTAATCAATGTTTCCCATCATCTTCATTAAAATGTCCCGTCATTTTTCAGGACGTGAAAACAGGGGGTGTGGGGCATTCTATTTCAGTCCCTTAGAATGTCAGCATGGGACGGGCTGACTGACCAGGACCGCCGGTGCTGTGACCGACATAATCAGTTTCTTCAGCATTGAAAGTCACACGGTATACAGAATAGGGATCAGTATCTGTGTCCGCCGTACTTGACCAGTAATATCTGTTGGAAGTCGTATTCAAGGCACCGTTTTCTAATGCTGAAAGTGAAGCCAATACCTTGCTTTCGCCCGCATAATAAGCATTGTACAGACAAACGAGCTGTCCAACAGCAGGAAGATACCATTCGCTCGATGCAGACGGAGCCTCCAAAGCAAATGAACTGATATTATTAATAGCTACATAAGTTCCCTGCTCAGTGCCCTCTGCCAGATTTGTCAATGCATTGTTCGGCCATGCCAGCGTATTCTTGTAGCCCAAGATATCGCTTTCTCCCGTGCCAACTCCCTCTATGCCTTCAATTGCACTTTGTGAGCCATGTCCTGTTTCCACAAATCTCGGACTTCCAGACATATCCTGCGCAGCGATAACCCAACCATGAATCGTGTTATCCGCAAAAGTCACCTCCGGATAGTTTGCCACTGCATCCGAAGAAGCATCGCCGTCAGCCGTGGCGAACACCACACCAACTACGGTTTTCGTGCCGTCTAAAGAAGCAGACCAGGTTCCGTCGCTGTAATAATAGTCACCCACCTGCGGAGCGTTCGGGTCAGCGGCCTCTTCCCAATCGCCTGCAATGTCTACCGTAATGCTTACAGAGCCGTCGGACGGTGCATTTGCCCAGTCAAGGCTTCCGTTCACCTTTGTATTGGCAGTCAGGATTATGTCACTCACATTGATCTCTTTGGTCGTTCCGTCAACCGTCATTGATATGTTGCCATCGGCATCCGGCAGTTCATTCTTGTTTCCTACGAAAAGATAGTTGAAGAAGAACACGTTGTCTGTTTTCACAGGCGCTATATCGCTGCATGAAATCACGGTTTCACTCTCACCAACCACTTCATTGGTCTCGATATTGAAGCCGTTATACACTCCGTAGCCGCTCACGCTGATTGAAGAAGCTGCCGATACGGCATCCCCTTTATCGGAAATGCTCACCTTTGCGAACGGACGCTTGAGCTCCACACTCAATGCCGCCCCGTTTGCGATGGTTCCGCAATATGCGTCGCAATCATCATTGTTGAAAAGACTTCCGTCTGTGGTCACACCCGTATTGTAAGTTACTGCAGGCAGGCTCTGTGTGTTATAATACAAGTCGGCATATTTCTTTTCGTTGCCATCTCCCGTAACGGCAGCATCATCTTCAATGAAGTCTGCCCAGAACGTACATTTATAGTCGTTCGCATCCTGCGGAGTAAAGGTAAAGCTGAAGGTTTCGCCAACGGCTTCCGATTCCACCTTCTCGATGCGTTCGCTCCAAGAGCCGTCGCTATTGGTTACATAAAGGATGCACCGCAACTGATGCGCGTCGTCGGAAGCTGACGGAATATAGCGTGAAGAAGCTCTGCCGGCAACATTGTCCGGAAGCTGCACCGTAACGGTTACGGGCTGATCTGACTGAGATGCGTTTCCGCTCAAATCTTCCTGGCTGCATGAAAACAGTCCCACGCTCAAAGCCAGTGCCGGAAATAAAATACTTTTTTTCATGATGTCTGTTATTTAAAGGTTTATGATTTCTGTATGCCAACCAATATCTGTTGTTTTTAAAAAGTCAAGATGGGACGGCAGTGGCGGCCTGTTGTTGCCGATTGTGTACGGGCAACATAATTTGTTTCTCCGCTAACCGGAAAGAAGCGCATAAGTCCCAGTTCTGTCATATTAGTATGATAAGTACTTGACCAATAATAGTGGGTATTACCAGATTCAGCAGAAGTGTCCATAAGATCAGCTTCCCCATCTCCATTCAGAGCGGTCAATGCCTCAAGTACTTTGCTACTCTCTGCATTATAGGCCTCTCGCAGAGCCAGCAACTGTCCTAAAGCCGGAATGTACCAGCCACTGGTTTCAGTCAACGGAGCCTCAAGTTCATAGGCATCAACTGCATCCAATGCCGGAAGATCCACACCGCCGGCACCTGCCTTCCATGCCTGCGAATTGGCATAACCTTTTATTTCATCACAAGTTGTTGTAGAAGCAGTAATGTTAGCAACGGCAACACCTGATACATTATTTAATCTTTCGGCCGAGAAAGCAGAAGAAGCACATTCCTTCAAGCCAATAACCCAGCCGTGAATTTCACCATCCGCAAAAGTCACATCCTCGTAGTTAGCGGGCAAATCACTGTCTATTGCACTTCCATCACCTGTTGCTGCGAACACCACACCGACAACGGTCTTGTTCTCATCCAATGCAGAAGAATAACTTCCGTCGCTATAATAATAATCGCCCACTTGCGGAGCCGGAACCACCTCGCCCACGTTCGCCTCAAAGCTCAGATTATATTGCGTATTGGCATTCAGAAGCAGCCCATCGGTAGAAATGGAAGTCGCTCCTCCATCGCCAACCGTCATGGAAATGCTTTCCGGAAGCCTGGTGCTTGTTCCGTCTGCAAACAGATAATTGCAGAACCACACGCCATCACCGGCAACCGCTCCGCTATAGTCCGGGAGATTTGCTCTCGTTTCGCTTACCGTTCCGTCCGTAATGTTCATTCCGTTATTGACAGCATAACCCGTGACCGCAATGTTTCCCGACACCTCCGAAGTCTTTTCTTTAAAGTTCACCTTCGCGAACGGACGCTTCAAAACCACCGTACCGCCCGTAACCTCAGCGGCAGTAAAATGTCCTGTGAAAGCATCGCAGGCATCGTTGTTATAAAAGCTGTGTCCATCCGCCAACGTTGAAGAATAAGTTACGTCCGGAATACGCTGCGTGTCATAATACAAATCATCATAACGCCCATCGGCATTTGTGTCAGTGCCTGAAACAAAATCCGCCCAGAACGAGCATGTATACGTATCAGTAGCTGGAGTAAAAGTGAATGAGATGGTTCCTCCTGCATCAGCAAGAACCGTTTCCTGACGTACCGGTGTTTCTCCGTTACCCGACACATAAAGTATGCAACGCAACTGATGTCCGTCCGGAATAGCAGGAAGTGCACGCGACACAGCGTCACTTCCCACTTCGCTCGGCAACTGCACCGATATCGTAACGGGCCGCCCTGCCTGAGGCGCACTGCCCTGCTCCATCAAATCTTCCTGGCTGCACGAGAACAGTCCTGTTCCCAAAGCCAGTGTCGAATATAAAAGTATTCTTTTCATGGTTCGTTATTGTTTAAGGCCCCCTCAACTCCTCCCGAAGGGGAGCTTACTGAGCTTGTTCTTTAAGCCTCCACTTCGGGGGAGGTTTGGAAGGGCCTCGGGTTTGTTTTTAATTTTAATTATTTGTTTATTATGTTTTCTCTGAAGCCTCCCCTTCGGGGGAGGTTTGGAGGGCCACTAAAGGGCTTAGAATGTCAGTATCGGACGGCAACGCTTACCGGAAGTACCTCCATGCGAATTTATAAATCCATCTGTTACAGCAGGATCAAATGTTATAGTCCGGACATAATACACGGAATTTGAAGTTCTCCCCGTACTTGACCAATAATAATTGCCCGTACCGGATTCCGTCACGATAAGGTCTGCCTTCGAATCGTCATCCGCCAAAACCTGCAGCGCATTCTTTACTGCATTGTTCTCAGCACCGTAAACAGTACGTAAAGCCGTCAACTGTCCGATTGCAGGAATATACCAGCCGGAAGTACCTGACTCTGGAAGCGGGGCATCGAAATCCTCTGCATAAGTGCTTAATTGATTCAGTGCCACATATTCAACGCCTTCGGCAAGCACATTGTCTGGCCATGCTTTGCAGTTCGCATACCCTTTGATGTCATCCTCGGCAGTTCCTACTCCTGCAACGCCAGTCAAAGCACTGCCTGCAGTGTTTGTAATGAACTGAGGTGTGCTCATCTCTTTCAGAGAAACAACCCATCCATGAACCACACCGTCCTCGAAAGTCACGCCTTCATAGTTGGCCACATCATCGGCAGCAGCGGCTCCGTCACCCTCTACTGTAGCAAATACGACACCGACCGGAGTTTTTCCGGGCACCAGATAGTTGGCCCATGTTCCGTCACTGTAATAGTAGTCACCCACTCTCGGAGCATCCGGATCGGAAAAGCCTACATCCACCGTTATACTGATACCGGCATCCGCCCAGTTAAAGTGCGCATTTACCGTCTTGTCTGCCTCCAGCACCATATTGTCCGTTTCGATACTCTTTGTAACGCCGTCTGCCGTCATGGAGATTGCTCCTCCCGGAAGAGCGGAACTTCCGGAAGCGGAGGCAAACAGGTAATTGGAGAACCATACCCGGTTAGCTCTATCCGCCACTCCACCGGCATAACTGATTGTACCCGTTCCATCCGGAGTTCCGCTTTGTATGTCAAACCTGTTGAATACTTCATAACTGACCTCTATGTTTCCTGAAACAGCAATCGCATCCTCATTGGAATAAGTAACTTTCGCAAACGGACGCTTCAAGGTGAGCACCGTTCCCTCACCGGCTGCAACATGACCATAGAAAGCATCGCACGCATCGTTGTTGAACAAGCTTCCGTCTGTCATCCGGCCGGCTACATAAGCGATTGTCGGCATACTTTGCGTATCATAGTACAGATCGGCATAACGTCCGTTCTCGTCAGGCTCGGCATCCGCTTCAATGAAATCCGCCCACACATACAGTTCAGCGCCGACAGGAACATCAGTAAAGTAGAACTTGTTGTTCACAGACTCCGACTCCACCATCTCGTAGCGGTTTTCTCCGCTCACAAGAATGCAGCGAAGCTGATAACCTTCCGGCGTTTCCGGAAATGGCGTCGATGTTCCGTCCGTCGGTGTCCCTCCTTCAGGAAGCTCCACTTCCACCGTACCGGAGTTCCCGCCAGAAGATTCCCAGTCGAGATCTTTCGTTGTGCATGACGAAAGTCCCGCACCCAGAACCAGCATCACATATAAAAATAGCTTCTTCATGGCAATCTCATTTAACAGATTATCAATTGTCCAGATCCACATCTATTTCATCATCGAAATCCGGATCAAACCCAATGCCGCCATTCGGATCCGTAGTCAGGAAAGGAGCACGAATTACAGTGTTCACTCCACGCTTGCACTGAAGGCGGAATGAATATCTGGCATATTCCACATTCGTATCTTCGGCATTCACTACCCTCAATGTCACAGGAACAGAAAAGGTTTCGTCCGGATCGATAAGAATATAGTCGAACAGCAGCGAATATTCGCCTCCTGCATTCTCCAAAGCTGTTTTTCTGAGTGAGGCATTGAAAGACATTCCGTCGAAAGCATGGCGGGTCACATCAGACAGCACATCATAACCGACCGGCATGCTTCCGTCATAATCAAGGTATACGCGGAATGCCGAGCCGCCTTCAGGATCGGTGACAGAAGCCACATTTTCCAAAGCCAGAAAATCGGCCACGTCTGTCGCCACCAGTTCAAAACGGCCTGCGGGACGCGCCAGTTCCATGCTTACCGGCACTTTCGCACCCCACTCGTCACGATAACGTGTCAGATCCAGGTCCTGACACCCGTAGAACGCATCCTCGAAACGGTTGTTTCCGACATAGCTTTTGCTTTTCGGCTTCATCACAGTGGTGAAATCAAATGTATTGTAGCAGGAATCCGTTTCCGCAATTTCATCGGTATCAAAATCCCCGTAATAATCCACCCATACCGCCAGGCGGTAGTCGCGTGCATGCAAGGGAACGGACACTCTCGTCTGAAAACGGTTAGTGAGCGGAAGATCTTCATAAACGACAACCCGTTCTGCCAAAGCAGTGCCTTCGTATGCCGCTATGGTAATTCGGTGAAGCGCATCCGGATAATTGGCCGCATTCACATACAGATTGTTTACGCTCGCATCCTCCGAATCGGGAAGGTTCAGGTCCAGCGAAATTTCCGCTTCCACAGTAACCGATGTAGGGTCAACTCCCACTTCACCGTCAGCCGTTTCTTCCGGAAATTCCGAAAGACAACCGGTCGCCAGCACGGGAAGCAATGCCATCATGCTCCACCGCGCAAGTTTGTTCTTATATGTCATAATCTTTTTCATGATACTTTATTCTTCTTTCTTAGAAACGATAAACCAATGACGCGCCAATACGGGTAATTCCCCAATAGTTATAGGACTTCTTTCCTATCTGCGCACCGTTGTCGATATTGTAATACTGATTATATTTCATATTGGCGTACCCTGCTCCAATAAGGAACTCTGCTCCCCAATGCTCGGAAAAAGGAAGCGAATAACCGTAAGTGAAGCCGGCTCCCAGCACCGGACGCTCCGTAGACTGAAAACGGTCGTCTTTCCATTTCACATTGAATGCACCGACATGAGCATGAACACCAACGAAATGTCCTTTGCCCACACCTTTCATCCACCAGCGGGCTTCGGGCTGGAAAAGCACCAGACGAACGCCGTGCTCCTGCTCAATATCCCAAAGGCTCCAGTTGAAAGGAAGCTCCAAAGACACATGCTCATGAAGCTGCACTTCGGCAGAAAGGTTCATGATCGCTCCTGCCCAATAAACCGCATTTGTCTTGACCGCCACATAACGTGAAGACGGGTCGAATGTTTGTTTCTTAACGGCCTTTCTGACTTCGCCGCCCTTCTTGCCTGTTTGAGGCTTTGTCGTTTCCACTTTCTTTTCTGCCGGACGTCCTCCCTGTGCCTGGGCACCCAGCCTTGTCTTCGTACCTTTCGGTTTATGAGGTACCTGCAATGATTCAGTCCCGTTTTCCGAGCTGCCGGCCGAAGGCAGAGATTCTGCCAGAATTGTCCCACCGAAGAAAGACATGCACAAAAGCAGACCGACTATCATATATTTCCTTTTCATAATGCTTGATTGTTTTCTATACATTCTTTTTCACTTTGTTTTCATTCCGGTATATACCGCAAATCAGGAGTCTTTCCGTTTACAGGATGATTCTTCATCCACTCTTCCAGCAAAGCACGGTGTTGCTTCACTACATCTCTGTATTTCTGCTCTACAGCCAGGTTGCGCATTTCTCCACGGTCGGATTTCATGTCGAAAAGCTGTTCGCGATAAAGCCCCATATTGTACAATACATATTTATAGTCTGCCGTACGCACCATCCATCCGACAGTTCCTCCTCCGGTTTCGGTGAAAGCCGTTTCGCTCACGATATATAGCTGTCCGAGAGCCGCTGCGTCACCTTTCTCTACTATCGGACGGATGCTCACTCCCTTCCGTCCGGCAGGAACTTTCGCTCCGCCCCAGTCGCATACGCTCGGCATAAGGTCCACTCCAGCATTCACCAGCTGGGGAAGCACCTTTCCGGCATTCTTTCCTCCGGGAAGGCAGACAATGAACGGCACATTCGCCACCTCTTCATAAAGCGCCGTCTTCTGGTTCCACTGGTGCGCGCCTTGTCCGTCCCCATGATCGCTTGCGAAAATGACAACCGTATTCTTCCAAAGATTCTGACGGTCTATCTCGTCTACAATCTTTCCGATTTCCGCATCCACCGTTTCCACCAGACGACAGTAGGCATTGCGGTAATGCCGCCAGTCGTCGGGCGTATAGCTCCGTGTCGGATGGAGGCGGTATTTCAACGATTTCTCGAACGCCAGCGCGTCGGCATCGTAGGGAGCAACTGCATAATTGGCCGGAAGACTCGGACAATCCTCTATGTCAGCCGGCTCTTCAATCGCAGCGTAAGGCATTTTCTGCTTGCGCGCATACTCACAGATGTTGTGGGGATTGTCAAACGAAGCCACAAGGAAAAATGGCTTGTCCTGTTTGCGGCGCAGGAATTCCACGCACGCTTCCGCAAGTCCATAATCATTATGCTCATGCAGACGCTCGAATCCGAAGGCGTGTTCCGACGGAAGGGAATTGGTATGCACGTGCCATTTCCCGGCGTACGCGCAGTTATATCCTGCCTCGCTCATCAGCGTACCCAAGGTCTGCGTGCGCAGCGAATCGGGAAGCGGAGTGCCGTTTGCACATAATCCCACCATACCCGGCATATAGCCGGTGAACATGGACGAACGCGACGGACCGCTCAAAGGCATCGAACAATAGGCATTCTCGAAACGCACCCCATGTGCGGCAAGCCTGTCCATGTTAGGTGTCCGCAAGTCTGTATTGCCCGCGCAGCTCATAGCCGTGGCCGACTGCTGGTCCGTCATTATATAAATAATGTTCGGACGATCCTGAGCCATTGCAGCCATCGGCACAAGCGCACTGCAAAACAACGCGGATGTCAAATTCCTTTTCATGTTTTTCAGTAATTAGGGTTATTTTTATTTTCAAGCAAGGGATTAGCCTGTATCTCATCCAACGGAATCGGGAAAAGCTCATGCTTGCCAGTCTGGAAATTGTCGCCGGCTACGTAAGGCCTGTTCGTTCCTGCCGTGTTCGCATGCGTATTGTTTCCCGTCATCACCAACGCCTCTTCCAAGATGCCCCAACGAATCAAGTCATACTTGCGCATACCCTCGAAGGCCAGTTCAAAAGCGCGTTCCCAATAAAGGGCTGCACGAAAATCATCTTGTGCCGTACCTCCATTGAAGAAAGGAAGCTCCAACAAGTTAGGCTGGCAATTGCGGTATTCCTGCAATGAATTGACCTGCGTTGCCTGCGCACGCTCACGCACCCGGTTCAGCAAAGTCCATGCCGTAGAAGTTTCTCCCAATTCATTATATGCCTCTGCAGCCATCAATACCACATCAGCATAGCGCAACATGCAATAGTTGACATCGGTTATGTTCGGCTCCTTGTATCCTATCGGCATCCATTCACGGCGCCATTTGCCGGGATACCAACTGCGCACGTCCGTTACTTCCTCCTTCACATGATTGTAGACATCACTGTCCCACGTGTAATTATAAGTACATACCATTACATCGCGGCGGTTATCACCTTCTTCAAAGAAGTCCCTCCATTCAGGAACCACACGGTACATCGCATTGGCACGTCCCATAAAGTCACTTGTTTCCGTCGTATTGATTCCCGGCGCATCCACACGCGGACCGTTATAAGTACCCCAATAGCCTCTGGCACCCGTACTTCCGTCCACTGTATAGAAGGCTACTTCAAAAAGACTTTCCCTGGAATTGAGCGTTCCATAAGAGAACGTCCGGAACAATGCTTCATAGTTTCCAATCGTATGGTCGTCATCAAACCCGTTGGAAACTCCGTTATCGGTAGTATAAAGTTCGTGATAACCGTTTGCTTCAAAAGCTTCCCATTCTTCCGTAACGGCGGTAAAATACTCCTGGCGCAGATTATCTTCGGGACGCTGCAACGTTCCGTCCATCTGCAAGCTGTAACCGGCACGCTGCAAGAGCACACGCATCTTCAACGCACGCGCAGAAGCTTGTGTTGCCCTTTCGGGAGAACTGCTTGAAGTGGCCCAGTCCATACCTTCTTCCGCATCGGTCAAATCCTCTATAATCTGGTCATAAATGTCCTCGCGAGAAGTACGGGGCAAATACGCTTCCTCATAAGAATTGGTCGGAGTAGTCTTATAAGGCACATCTCCCCAATAAAGCACCAGATTGAAAGAAAACAGCGCACGCAGGAACTTGGCTTCCGCAACCAGTTCATGAAGGTTTTCATTGCTTTCATATTCGTCCATCGCCTCGATTCCGGCAATCATATAATTTGCACGCTCAAGTCCCTGATAGGTGTATGTCCACGCATTCTCCACATACCTGTTGGAGGTAGTTATCGTATAGGCGGAAATATCGCGCCTTCCACTGTCAGAGTTACCTGTACTGGCATACCACGTATCATCAGAAGCAAAGAAAGCCATAGCATAATCACCATACAATGAAGGCAATACGTTATATATACCCAATATGCCCATCTCTACATTGTCGGGATCAGAGAAGAATTCGTCTTCCGTATAATATGAGTTCGGCTTTTCCGTCAGCTTGTCTTCACAAGATACAAGCGACATACATCCAGCCATAAGCACCACTATATTTTTCAAATATTTCATAATACTGATCCATTAGAAAGTTAAATTCAATCCGAATACAAAAGAACGGTTGCGCGGATAAGCACCGAAGTCCACTCCCGGAGTCAGGTTGTTGCCTTTGGTAGAAACTTCCGGATCAAAGCCGGTATAAGGAGTCCACACGAAGAGATTGCTTCCGGTGAAGTACACTCTCGCCTTGCGCACATTCATCTTCCTTGTCCATGCCGCAGGAAATGTATATCCCAACGTGAGATTGCTCAAACGAAGATAGGAAGCGTCTTCCACCGCCCATGAATGAATCAAATAATCTCCTTGCTCCTGATCGCCGATGTAAGCCACAGACTTGCCTGCATTGAGCGCACTCAGCTCAGCCGGATCAGTCACTGTTTCTCCATCCGCATTGACGGTCATCCAGCGGTTCGAGCTGTTGGCTATGTCCAGCACGTTCTTGTTTGTGTTTCCCGTCTTCGTATTGCTCAGCTTCGTGGCATTCAGCACTTCCGCCCCGTAACTGAAGGTAAAGAACACGCTCAGGTCGAAACCTTTATAAGTGAAGTTGTTGGTTATACCTCCATAAAAGTCGGGATTAGCATTTCCGATTACGGTACGGTCATTGTCGTCCACGATCCCGTCGTTATTGATGTCCGCAAATTTCCATGAACCAGGCTGTACTTCCGAGTCAGAACGTCCCGGTATTCCATCCTTGAGCGTATAAGTCTGTGTAGCGGCATCGTAATCGAAGTCATCCACCTGATAAAGTCCCAGCGTCTTGAATCCGTAGAACTGTCCGATGGGTTTGCCCACTTCGATCTTGTGCGTATTCTGACTGTATCCGAACGCAGCTTCTTCAAGGAAGTAGCTTTCACCAGACAATGCTTCAATACGGTTCTTGTTGAATGACAAGTTGAAGTCCGTTGTCCACGTAAACCCTTTCGACTCGATATTCACAGATGAAATGCCCAGGTCAAAACCGATGTTGCGCGTTTTGCCGATGTTGCGGATCATAGTGGAATAGCCTGAAGAAGTAGGCACTTTAGAGTTCAGCAGCAGGTGCGAACTCTTGTTCAGATAAAATTCCGGGGTAATGGTCAGACGCTGTCCCCAGAATCCCATGTCTATACCGACGTTCAGCGTCTTGTTAGACTCCCACTGCAGTTCAGTGCTAGGGATTCCCGAACGGGCATATCCCGGAGAAACAGTTTCACCGCTCGGATAAGTGGCGGACTCCAGCAAATCCAATGAAGAATAACTTCCGATACGGTTGTTTCCTGCCAAACCGTAACCGGCACGCAGTTTCAAGTCAGAAAATACATCCAGCTTCTTGATAAACTCTTCTTCGCTCAAGCGCCATGCACCGGATATGGAAGGGAAGAATCCCCATTTGTGATTCCGCGCGAACTTGGAAGAACCGTCGGCACGGATTGTCGCGGTTACCAGAAAACGTTCCTTGAAGTTCCAGTTGGCACGCGAGAAGAAAGAAAGCAGCTTGTCGTCATAATTCTCTTCTGAAGTGATCGATCCCGGTGTACCCAGATTCATATCGCCTAATCCGATGTCATTGTTTGGGAAATTAGTCGCTCTCGAACGGATCCACTGCGACCAGCGGGAAACCCATTCCTGACCGAACATAAGGGTCAGACGGTTTGTCTTCGACTTGTATTCATAGTTCAGAACATTTGAAGCCTGAAAACTTCCGCTCTCCGAATACTGCACATACCCGTTGATGCTGGAACGTTTGGCTGTAGATGTAAGTTCGCCATAGAATACATCTCTCCTCAGGTTCTGATAACGTGTTCCCAACGTACTGCGCAGAAACCAGCGTTTGTTAAAGCGGAAAGTAAGTCCTCCGTTTGCCTGGAAAACGCGCGTCGTGCGGTCGTCCCTGCTCTGCGCCGCCTCAATCAGCGGATTCTGCATCGTGTTTGACGCGTCATCCTCATAAAGCGGATTCTCGCCTGCTATCAGTTCGTCTTCCGTCGAATAGATTCCGGCGATGGGAGGGTACTGGAGAATGCTCTCCATCTTGTTGAAGCGAGTATTCCCGTCAGACGTTCCCATGCCGCTTACATTTGTCTGGGAGAAGGTGACACGCCCGTTCACTGAAAGGCGCTTATCCCCCCGCTGAGAGAAGCTCAAGGAAATGTTATGGCGGTCAGTTCCGCTGTACACCATTGCACCCAATTCCTTATAGTAGGCATAATTCAAGTTGTAGTTCAGTTCACGTCCGCCTCCGGATATGTTCACACGGTAGTTCTGGCTGGTTGTGGTGCGTCCCAACGTTTCATCCTGCCAGTCGATTCCGCGATTCGCATAATTCTGATGGATCTCATGAAACGAACCGTAAGTATTCTGAAAACGGGTTATCCCCTCATCACCGTAAAGGTAAACATTCCGCTCGTAGTCAAGCAGAGCGTATTCTTCAGAAGACAACACCGGAAGCTTGCTCGCTATCTTGGACACGCCTACATAGGCATCGAAGCTGACAGACATCTTCGTGTCCTTCTTCTCACCTCCCTTGGTCGTGACCACCACAACACCGTTCGCACCGCGCGCACCGTAAATGGCGGTAGCGGAAGCATCCTTCAAAATGTCGATGGAAGCGATTTCACCCGGGTCGAGGTCTGAAATACCGTCTTCGCTCGGAAAACCGTCGATGATGTAAAGAGGCTCGTTGCTCTGCGTAATGGACATACCTCCACGCACACGGATGGAGATGCCGGCACCGGGACCGCCTTCAGCCTGCGTGACCTGCACACCAGCCACACGTCCGGCAAGGGCAGAGGCTACGTTGGATGTCGGGGTCTTCATCAGGTCGTCGCTCCTGACAGAAACGACAGAACCAGTCAAGTCCCCTCTTCGGGTTGTACCGTATCCGACAACCACCACTTCATCCAACACCTTGTTATCCTGCTTCAACTGCACATCTATTACCTTTTTCCCTTTTACCGGAACCTCCTGCGTAGCCATTCCGATATAAGAGAAAACCAGTATGTCCTTCGGTTTTGCCTGGATGGAGTACTTTCCATCAAGGTCAGTAATCGTGCCCACTTTCGGATTGCCCTTGATGCGGACAGTCGCTCCGATTGCTTCCAGTCCGTCATTGTCGAGAACCTTACCGGTCACCGTCAGCGTCTGTGCCGAAACTGCCGAGCATCCGAAAAAGCAGATCAAAAGTGCTAATAGAAACTTCACATTTTTCATAATATATCATTCTCAGTCATTTGTTACCGATAGCGAAGATAGGCAGATTTGAAAGGACAGGCTTTCAAATCTGTCTTATCTTCTTTCGATTCTGTTTTATCTTCTTTCAGTTGGATTGCTTTTTCAGGTCAACATAGCGTTTCAGACCTTCCAGATAGTAATAATCCGCATAATTCAACGGAGCGTCAATTTCAGAACCGTGCGGCAACGAACCGGTAGAATGCATAAGAATAAAGAATCCGTTCTTTCCCTTTCCAGCCAGATAAGCGTCGCTCGAAAGTGTTTTCAGAATCGATTCCGCATAGTCAAAATATTTCTGTCCATCCGGAACAAACGTGCTCAATTCCAGAAAAGCGGAAGCTATAACCGCAGCTGCCGAAGCGTCACGCGGCGTGTCTTCCTTCACCGGAGCGTCAAAATCCCAATAAGGTATCTTGTCTGCCGCCACATTGCGCTTCATAATCATATCAGCAACATTGACCGCATGACGAAGGAACAGACTGTCCCGGGTTTCCCGATAGCAGAGCGTATATCCATATACAGCCCAGCTTTGCCCTCTTGACCACGACGAATCATCATTCTTTCCCTGGTGCGTCTGCTTCTTCTCTACCGAACCGTCATTGTTGTAGCTCACCACATGCCATGATGTGAAATCAGGACGGAAATGATTCTTCATTGTAGTCTTTGCATGCTGCACAGCTATCTGCTTATATTTCGGATCGCCAGTCAACTTCCCTACATTAAAAAGCAGTTCCAGATTCATCATGTTGTCGATAATTACCGGATAGTTCCAAGGACCGAAATCCCACGAACGGATACATCCGATACGGGCATTGAAACGCGAACAGAGATTGTCGGCCGTTTCAATCAGAACCGCTTTGATCGTGTCGTTCGCATCCAAACGGAGTGCATTGCCATAACTGCAGTTCATCATGAAACCGATGTCATGATTGTCATTTACCTTGCGGATGGGATACATGCGGTTGGTATAGCGGACAGCTTCCTGTCTGATGGTGTCATTCCCCGTCAGCTCGTAAAGGTACCACAATGTGCCGGGAAAAAATCCGCTTGTCCAGTCATACAAGTTGCACGTACGCAACTTGCCTATTTCACTTGCAGGCGGGTTCGCCACCAGCGAATCCATAAACACTGTGGAGTCACATTCCATCTGTTCCACCAGAAAGTCCATATTATAACCCGTATAAAGCGTACGGGGCATTCTGTCCAGCGAATCGGTCATCAACGCAGACATTTCTTTCGCCTGATACAATGCAACATCCAGCGCATGATCAATCCACGGACTGTTTTCTTTTACTGCCTGCCGGCAAGAAACAAGTGCAAACCCAACGGCAGCACACAAGATCAATTTACTTTTCATGGCATTCTTATATTAATTATACATAAATAAAAGTCGGAAACGGTGTTTCTTCCGGTCGCAAAACTAAAGAAGAAACACCGTTTCCGGCTTTATCTGTGTTGAAAGATCTTTCACTGACGTTGAAAAGTGAAACAAAAACAAGCCGCACCAAACGGAAACAGGCGGCTGCCCTGACTGAAGCAACCGCCTGTTTTTATCGCAGACTATATGAATCAAACTTACAACTCTCCCTGTGCAAGGATATGGCACTGATGTGCCTCAAGCACTTCCATGCAACGTTTCAAATCGTTAGGCTTGATCACCACATGCGCTTTGCTGTCCTGGGCAAACGCATACATATATTCAATGAATATCTGCTCCTTGGCCAAATATTCCAGAATGACGGCAAGCGATCCGGGTTCGTTCTCACAACTCAAACAAACGACATCAGTCGACATTACCGCAAAATCATGAGCCCGAAGCACTTCTACAGCTTTCTCCACATCAGATACAATCAGTCGGAGAATCCCGAAATCGGCTGTTTCCGCCATACTGAACGCATGCATGTTGATTCCGTTCGCGCCCAATGTCCTTACCACTTCATTTATTCTTCCGGTCTTGTTTTCAAGAAAGACCGACAATTGCTTTATCGTCATGATTCCTCTTTTTTAATTTTACACTAATACACGCTTGTCAATGACACGCTGCGACTTTCCCTGGCTTCGGGCAATGCTGTTGGGCTCCATCAGCTTCACGTCCGCGCTGATGGACAGCACGCTTTTCAGTTTGTCATACAAAGCCTTCTTCAGGTTCAGCATAGCCCCGATGTCGTCATTGAAATAATCGCGGCGGACCTCTACCTGGACCTGCAGCGTATCCAGATTGTTTACACGGTCGACCACCAGCATATACCGCGGTTCAAATTCCTTCATGCTCAGTATCACGCTTTCCACCTGTGACGGGAACACATTGATTCCGCGGATAATCAACATATCGTCGCTCCGTCCCATAATCGGAGTCATACGCACGCTGGTGCGGCCGCAAGGACATTCGCCCGGCATAAGCGAAGTCAAGTCTTTGGTACGGTAACGGAGCAGAGGCATGCCTTCTTTTGTAAGGGTTGTGAAAACCAGTTCTCCCTGCTGTCCCGCCGGCAACGGTTCCAAAGTGACCGGATCGATGATCTCAGGATAAAAATGGTCTTCATTGATATGCGAGCCATGCTGCTCCTGACACTCGAACGACACGCCCGGCCCCATGATCTCGCTCAGGCCGTAGATATTGTATCCTTTCAGGCCCAGCCGTTCCTGTATTTCCTGACGCATGTGCTCCGTCCACGGCTCTGCGCCGAACGCGCCTATTCTCAGTCCAAGTTCTTCTTTCTTTATTCCCATACGCTCCACCACCTCAGCCAGATACAGCGCATATGAAGGCGTACAGGCAATGCCGGTTATTCTCAAGTCACGTATCAGGCGGACATGCTTTTCGGTGTTTCCCGTGGAAGCCGGTATCACCGTCGCTCCCAGATTCTCCACCCCGTAATGGGCTCCCAAGCCGCCGGTGAAGAGTCCGTATCCGTAACTGACAGAAAACGTATCGTCGCGCGTCACGCCGTATGCTGACAGGCAGCGCGACATCACCTCCGACCACACGGCAAGGTCTTTCCGCGTATAACCGACAATGGTCGGATTGCCGGTCGTTCCCGATGAAGCATGAACTCTGACCACTTCTGATTTCGGAGCGGCCATCAGTCCGTAAGGATAGTTGTCACGCAGGTCCTGCTTGGTAGTAAAAGGAAGTTTCACTATATCATCAATGCCCCGGATATCCTCGGGCATCAAATCCATTTCCTGCATCTTGTGCCGATAGAACGGCACATTATGGTAAACATATGCAACAAGTTTCTGCAACCGTTTGCCTTGCAGCTCGCGCAACTGTTCGCGCGGCATGCATTCTTTTGTAGGATTCCAAATCATCTGAAAGAGTCATTAATCGGTTAAGGCTCTCAGAGCCGACACTTTTTTCATATCACTATCCGTCATTCTTTTCCAATGGCTTTATGGTCCTCACGGAAAGCTTTCATGCGTTCTTCCAGCACAGGATAAAGCTCTTCGCGCATACGTGAAGTGCAGGCACGCACACCTTCCTGATCGCTTCCGGTTGTAGACAGTGAAATGCTGCTCACCCCATAATACATCAGTTCAAGCAGCAGCTGTCCGCCCGTCATGCCGGAATAGCCGAGCGTAAAGAAGAAACCGTCGCCCACTTCCCGTGTAACGTCACGGTCGTACACGATAGTGAAGCCGTTGTCCGTAAAAATCCGCTTCATGCGGCGGGCACGGCGTTCGTATTCGCGCACATCCTCCACAAAATTGATTTCACCCGATACCGAACGGTTCAGCATTTCCGCCATTCCATACTGCGTGGTTGCCGTACAGCCGGAAGTGATCATATACATAATGGAAGCGATAAACGTAGGGCCGAATACGCCTGAGTCTTCATACCTCCTGGCAAGTGCAGGATACTGCCTGTCGAAAAGCTTGTCGGATATACATGCCAAAGCGATGCGCTGTCCGGCGTAGCTGAATATCTTCGAGGCGGAAAGCATCAAAATGTAATTGTCGGTATAACGGGCCACGGTCGGCACAAAAGGCGGCTGGAAAGGACGGCCATAACGGTGACGGAAGTCCATGCAGAAATAAGCCTGATCCTCCAGCACCACGACATCATACCGGGTTGCAAGCTCGCCGATAATCTCCAGTTCCTCTTCTTCCAGACAAATCCATGCCGGATTGTTGGGATTGGAATACACAACGGCGGCGATATCGCCTTTCGACAAATAGCTCTCCAGCTTCTCCCGAAGAGGCTTTCCCCGGAAATCGTGGATGTCAAAAAACTCCCACTCTACGCCCAATATGCGCAACTGCGATTTCTGGATGGGAAAGCCCGGATCAATGAAAAGCACTTTGTTCTTTCCCGGCAAGCGCTGGGTGCATGCAATGAACGCTCCGAACGAAGCTGCCACCGACCCCGTTGTAGGCACACACGCCCGCGGGGATATGTCGATATCGATAAAAGCCTTGATAAAGCGCGAAGCGGCATCCTTCAGCTCAGGCACTCCGGCCGCAGCCGGATACTGGGCGCCCAAGCCTGCATCGAGGGCTTTCTTTTCGGCTTCAATCCCCACTTTGTTTGCAGGAAGGCCGGGCGAGCCCTGATCCATGCGGATAAAAGGGATTCCCGTCAATTCTTCCAGCCGGGAAGCCACCAGCAGCACATCGCCGATGGTGGCATTCTGCAAGTCGGCTACTTTCATCTCGCGCGCCACCTGCGACACCAGTTCTTCACTGAACACCCGACTCATAAGCTCAAAGTTTTAGATTTTTCACGTATTCGTGACCGATATCAAAAGCGCGACAGTTCATGCTGACCACTTCTTCTCCTTTCGAAGCAAATATCCGCCCCACGCTTTCGCGCAAGGTGGCCGCATCAAGAATCTTCAGGAAAGAAGCTGCCGCACCCAGCAGAATCACATTGGCCGACTTCTGCATCTGGTTCTCCCGGGCAAGCTGTTCCACGTCAAGCGACACAATGTGAGGCTGGGCCTTCAGCTCTTCCGCCAACGCCTGTTCATCGGGATAGTTGGGGATATTCTTGAACGGAGCAGACGAAGTGATGATCCATCCGCTTTCGGAAAGATAAGGCAAATAGCGCAAAGCCTCCATCGGCTCCAGCGAAATGATCATGTCGGCTGTTCCGAGTGCGATCAGGTCGGAAGCGATGGGCCTGTCCGACAAACGAAGATTCGACTGCACGTCCCCGCCCCGCTGGCTCATCCCGTGCACCTCGGCCTGCTTCAGCGCCAGTCCCATACGGGTGGCGGCCTCACCGATTATGGTAGCGATAGACAAGATTCCCTGTCCTCCTACTCCAGAAAGTATAATGTCTGTTTTCATTTTTTCTCAGCTCTTTTCTTTTTCAACTTACGGTTCAATGTCTGTATACACTCGCGGCGGGGAATGATGACGGACACTCCGTCGTATTCAATTTCCTCGCGGATGACACGGGTAATCTCTTCCATGTTTTTAGGCAGCGGAACCACCACACGCACATGTTCCGGCTCTACGCCCAGCCCCAGACAAATGGCTTCGAACTTGTTGGTTCCGGCAGAATCCTGCCCTCCCGTCATAGCCGTTGTCAGATTGTCCGAGATAATCACCGTTATGTTCGCCTTGTCGTTCACGGCATCCAGCAGGCCGGTCATGCCCGAATGCGTAAAGGTGGAATCCCCGATAACCGCAATGGAAGGAAACTGGCCGGCATCGGCGGCTCCTTTCGCCATCGTGATGGACGCTCCCATATCCACGCAACTGCTCAATGCCCGGAAAGGAGGCAGAGCGCCCAGCGTATAGCAACCGATATCGCCGAAGATCTTCGCTCCGGGATACTCCGCAGCCACCCGATTCAGCGCGTCATACACGTCGCGGTGTCCGCATCCCACACACAAGGCAGGCGGACGGGGAACAACATGCTGCGCCTTCGGATAGACCTGGCCTCCCGGAATGCCCAACGCAGCCTTCACATTGTCGGGGGTCAGTTCGCCCGTCCGGGGCAGATCGCCGCTCAAGCGCCCTTTCACAACATACTGCGAAGGAAGCAGCCCCTTCAACTGTTCCTCTACGAACGGCTGACCGTCTTCAACCACCAGCATCTCCCGGCAAGAGCCTGCCAGACGTGTAAGCAGATCTGCCGGAAGAGGATACTGCGAAATCTTGATAACCGGATAGGGACATCCGTCCGGATAATTCTCCATTACATAATTATATCCTATGCCGCAAGCCACAATCCCTTTTTCAGACATGCCTTCCTTGAATGCGGCTTCATTGAAAGGCGAAGTTTCCGAAAGGTCCAGCAGGCGGGACTGCTCTGCAATCACCTCAAGATAACGGCGGCGTGCATTGCCCGGCAACAGGACCCAGTCGGAAGGCACGGATTCTTTGCCCGTGCAGGTTACGTCCAAAAACTTTTCCTTCACCTTTACAGCGGCTCTCGAATGGGCCATACGGGTTGTGATACGCATCAGCACAGGCAGCCTTTCTTCTTCCGACAGACTGTATGCGTACTCCATCATGTCATACGCCTCCTGCTGCGACGAAGGTTCAAGGACAGGAATCATCGCAAACTTGCCGTAGAAGCGCGAATCCTGTTCATTTTGCGAAGAATGCATGCTGGGGTCGTCTGCCGCCAATACCACAATTCCTCCGTTAACACCCGTAATGCCTGAATTGACAAAGGCATCGGCACACACGTTCATGCCCACATGCTTCATGCATACCAGCGCGCGTTTTCCCACATACGAAACGCCCAATGCGGCCTCCATTGCCGTTTTCTCGTTCGTACACCAACTGCTGTGCAGGCCTCTCGACTTCGCCAAGGGTGAATCCTGTATATATTCGGTAATCTCGGTAGAGGGAGTTCCCGGATAAGCGTAGACACCGGAAATCCCTGCATGAATGGCTCCCAAGGCTATCGCCTGGTCGCCCAATAACAAAAGTTTATCGTTGTTTTCCATATTTTAGCTCCTCCAAACCTCCTCCGAAAGAAGGCTTCCCGAGTTAAACTTCATATTTAAATTTACTTGAAAATCCGCAATCCCCCCATTGCAGGGGCAGGCAATTCCTCACCCGGATGCAGACTATATATAATGAAATCATCCCATATTTGCTCAGAATGAAAATAAAAACGGCCTTTCATTTTGACACAGCTTCCCTACACGTCGGCATCATCCAGCACGGGGAACTTCTTGCGGAACGCCTCAAGCTGTTCCATATCGATCTCCGCCCCGGCACATTCCGCCTTTCCGTCCTCACAGGCCGCCAGCGTATGACCATACGGATCGATTACCGCACTTCCTCCGCAATAATCGCATTCGGGGTCCTTTCCAACCCGGTTCACGGCAACTACATAGCACTGGTTTTCGATGGCGCGGGCGCGAAGCAAAGTTTTCCACGCATCCACCCGAGGAGCAGGCCAGCTTGCCACATAAAGGATGGCATCATAATCCTTCCGGTTGCGCGACCAGACGGGAAAGCGCAAGTCGTAGCACACCTGCAGAAGGAAGCGCACGCCCCGGAAAGCGACAATCACCCGCTCATTGCCCGGCGTATAGCGCTTATGCTCTCCGCCATAAGTGAACAGATGCTTCTTGTCGTACCATGTCACCGTCCCGTCAGGACAGACAAAATAAAAACGGTTGTAGTATTTTCCGCCATCTTCCGTGGCGATGCTTCCGGCAACGGCACAGTTTCCGGCAGCCGCCTTCCGCTTCATCCATTCGAGGCTTCCATGCCCCGCCGGCTCGGCCACGCCTTCGGGCCGGGTGCAGAACCCTGTCGAAAACATTTCGGGCAGAACATACAGGTCAGCCCCCGGACAAGCGTCCATCATCTTGTCCGCCCGCTTCAGATTCTCCTCCGGATCGGCCCAGCAAATATCAGTCTGCAGTATGATTACTTTCATGCTTTTCATATTTTAGAAACGCCCAAAGGTAACAAAATAATAATTATAACCCAATATATGAAGCAAAATATTCACTTTGCCATCTTTTCTCTCCCTATTTATCACTGCATCCGGCGCAGGCCGACACCATGCGGCACCGTCTTTTCTCCTGCCGGCAGCAGAAAAGCGAAACGAGAGGAAAGATTCTTCAAACCACATTGCCGTTTGTATAAACCACGATGCGGTTTGTATAAACCACACTGTGGTTTGCATAAACGACGATGCCGTTTGAAGTTTGCGCAAGGCCGTTCCGGTTTTTATACCGCAGAACAGACAGGCAGGGCCTGCATCCCCTCCGGTTTCTCCTTCAAAATAAAGTTTTTGCATAAAAGAAGCATACGGATAGGGATAAATTGCAAAATGTTTGTTATTTTTGTCCCGAAAATGAGTTAATATACTGACAAATGAACGTATTAGAACTGAGCGAACAGGAGATTATCAGACGCAACAGTCTGAACGAATTGAGAGCGATGGGAATCGATCCGTACCCCGCCGCCGAGTATGTAACCGACGCTTTTTCAACAGACATCAAAGCCGAGTTCAAAGACGATGCCGAACCGCGCAAGGTATCCATAGCCGGACGTATCATGTCACGCCGCGTGATGGGAAAAGCATCGTTCGTTGAACTGCAGGACTCAAAAGGACGCATCCAAGTATATATCACACGGGACGATATCTGCCCGGAAGAAAATAAAGATCTGTATAATGTGGTATTCAAACGCCTGCTGGACCTGGGCGACTTCATCGGAATCGAAGGCTTCGTGTTCCGCACCCAGACGGGAGAAATCTCCGTCCACGCCCGGAAGCTGACCGTATTGTCGAAGTCACTCCGCCCGCTTCCGATCGTGAAGTACAAGGACGGCGTGGCATACGACAAGTTTGAAGACCCCGAACTGCGGTACCGCCAGCGCTATGTCGACCTGATTGTGAACGACGGCGTAAAGGACATTTTCCTGCAGCGCGCAACAGTGATACGCACCATCCGCCGTGTGCTTGACGAGGCGGGCTATACGGAAGTGGAAACGCCCACGCTGCAGAACATAGCCGGCGGAGCAAGCGCAAAACCGTTTATCACGCATTTCAACGCCCTGGATACTGACATGTATCTGCGCATAGCCACAGAGCTTTATCTGAAACGGCTCATCGTGGGCGGATTTGAAGGCGTGTACGAAATCGGCAAGAACTTCCGCAACGAAGGCATGGACCGCAACCACAATCCGGAATTTACCTGCATGGAGCTCTACGTGCAGTACAAGGACTACAACTGGATGATGTCATTCACCGAAAAGCTGCTCGAAACGGTGTGCATCGCCGTCAACGGCAAGCCCGAACGTGAAATCGACGGAAACATCATCAGCTTCAAGGCTCCCTACCGCCGGCTGCCGATACTTGAAGCCATCAAAGAGAAGACAGGCTATGACCTCAACGGCATGGACGAAGCGCAGATACGCGAAGTGTGCCGGAAACTGAACATGGAAATCGACGACACGATGGGGAAGGGCAAGCTGATCGACGAAATATTCGGCGAATTCTGCGAAGGCACGTTCATCCAGCCGACGTTCATCACCGACTATCCCGTAGAGATGTCGCCGCTCACCAAAATGCACCGCTCGAAGCCGGGACTGACAGAACGCTTCGAACTGATGGTGAACGGAAAAGAGCTGGCCAACGCTTACTCTGAGCTTAACGACCCGATAGACCAGGAAGAACGCTTCAAGGAGCAGATGCGCCTTGCCGACAAGGGAGATGACGAAGCAATGATCATCGACCAGGACTTCTTGCGCGCACTGCAGTACGGCATGCCCCCGACAAGCGGCATCGGAATAGGAATCGACCGCCTGGTTATGCTCATGACGGGCAAGACGTTCATTCAGGAAGTGCTGTTCTTCCCGCAAATGCGCCCCGAAAAGGTGACGCCGAAAGACAATGCGGCAAAATACACGGCACTGGGAGTGCCCGAAGAATGGGTGCCGGTGATTCAGAAAGCCGGATACAACCTGGTGTCTGACATGAAAGACGTGAACCCGCAGAAGGTGCACATGGACATCTGCGGAATCAACAAGAAATACAAACTCGAACTGAAGAACCCCAGTGTGGACGAAGTAGCCAGTTGGATTAAAGGAATAGTATGAAACTGCCCGGGAAAATAGCGATTATGGGGGGAGGAAGCTGGGCCACGGCAATCGCCAAAATCATACTGACCCAAGCCGAATCGATAAACTGGTATATGCGCCGTGACGACCGTATTGAGGATTTCAAGCGTCTGGGCCATAATCCGGCTTATCTTACCAGCGTGCGCTTCAACATCAAGTGCATCAACTTTTCATCGGACATCAACAAGATCGTGAGGGAATCGGATACGCTGATATTCGTCACTCCCTCGCCCTACCTGAAAAGCCACCTCAAAAAGCTAAAGGTCAAGCTCAAGGATAAGTTCATAGTTACCGCCATCAAAGGAATCGTCCCTGACGAGAACATGATCATCTCCGACTATTTCCATCAAGTGTATGATGTGCCGGAAGAAAACATCGCCGTTCTGGCAGGGCCGTGCCACGCGGAAGAAATTGCGCTCGAACGGCTTTCCTACCTCACGGTGGGATGCAAGGACATCGAAAAGGCCAAAATGTTTGCGCGGCAGCTTGCAGGACATTACGTGAAGACATCGGTCAACACGGACGTGGCGGGAATCGAATACGCCTCGGTGCTGAAAAATGTCTACGCCATAGCGGCAGGCATCTGCAGCGGACTGAAGTACGGCGACAACTTCCAGGCCGTGCTGGTATCAAACGCCTTGCAGGAAATGAACCGATTCCTCGATACAGTGCACCCCCTGGACCGCTGCACGAACGATTCGGCGTATCTGGGCGACCTGCTGGTCACCTCCTACTCCAACTTCAGCCGCAACCGCGTGTTCGGAACAATGATCGGAAAGGGATATTCAGTGAAAAGCGCGCAGATCGAAATGGAAATGATAGCGGAAGGGTACTACGGCACAAAATGCATCAAAGAGCTCAACAAACACTTGCACGTGAACATGCCGATTGTGGATGCTGTATACAACATTCTCTATGAACGCATATCACCCATGATTGAAATAAAACTACTAACTGATTCATTCAGATAAAATTTACAGTTATGGAAAACATCAAACTGAACATCGAAAAAACTTTAGACTTCATCGCTAAAGACAAATTGGCTTCTTACGAAGAAAAAGTAAGAGCTTGTATGGAAACGCTGGAAAAAGGAACCGGACTGGGAAATGATTTCCTGGGATGGCTGCATCTGCCTTCTTCCATAACGAAAGAACATTTGGCTGACCTGAAAGCAGCCGCACAGACGCTGCGCGAAAACTGCGAAGTGGTTGTCGTGGCAGGTATCGGCGGCAGCTATCTGGGAGCACGTGCCGTCATCGAAGCGCTCTCAGACAGTTTCGCATGGCTGAAGGAAAAGAAAGCCGGAAACCCGACTATCATCTTTGCCGGACATAACATCAGCGAAGACTATCTCTACGAACTGACCACTTTCCTGAAAGACAAAAAGTTCGGCGTAATCAATATTTCCAAGTCAGGAACCACCACCGAAACGGCTCTGGCTTTCCGCCTGCTGAAAAAACAGTGCGAAGAGCAGCGCGGAAAGGAAACGGCACGCAAGGTAATCGTAGCCGTTACTGATGCAAAGAAGGGCGCAGCCCGCACTACTGCCGACAAGGAAGGATACACATCGTTCATTATCCCCGACAACGTGGGCGGACGATTCTCCGTACTGACTCCGGTAGGCCTGCTCCCGATTGCCGTGGCAGGATATGATATCGAAAAGCTGGTGGCAGGAGCCTGCGAAATGGAAAAGGTATGCGCCAACGGAAATCTGCATGAAAATCCTTCCGCACTATATGCGGCAACCCGCAACGAACTCTACCGCGAAGGAAAGAAAATCGAAATTCTGGTGAACTTCCATCCGAAACTCCACTACTTCATGGAATGGTGGAAACAATTGTTCGGTGAATCAGAAGGAAAAGACCACAAGGGCATTTACCCGAGTTCCGTAGACTTCACCACCGACCTCCATTCAATGGGCCAGTGGATCCAGCAGGGCGAACGGAGCATTTTCGAAACAGTTGTTTCAATTGAAACTCCGAACCACGAACTGCACTTCCCGAGCGATGAGGAAAACCTCGACGGACTGAACTTCCTTGCCGGCAAACGGATTGATGAAGTAAACAAGATGGCGGAACTCGGCACACAGCTGGCTCACGTGGACGGCGGTGTCCCCAATCTCCATGTAAGCGTCCCGACACTGAACGAATACTATCTCGGCGAACTGATTTATTTCTTCGAAAAGGCTTGCGGCATCAGCGGCTATCTGCTCGAAGTGAATCCGTTCAACCAGCCGGGCGTAGAAGCATACAAGAAAAATATGTTCGCCCTGCTGAACAAACCGGGCTACGAAAAAGAATCTGAAGCAATTCAAGCTCGCTTGAAGAAATAACCGGATCTGAAATGAGAGTCAAGGCACGGGCTTCACGGAATCTTTTCATCGTGAAACTCGTGCCTGATTTTTTAATGCTAACGTAATTACTCTAAAATGTTTCAAGAAGCTATCAAGAACTATCTGAACAGACACAACTATCCCGAAATCAATCTGAAAGCCGTACTGTTCGACATGGACGGAGTATTGTTCGACTCCATGAAAAACCATGCGGCTGCCTGGCAGGAGGCCATGAAAAGATACGGAATGAACATGTCACGCGAGGAAGCCTACCTGCACGAAGGAAGAACCGGGGCGGGAACGATAAACATCGTCAGCCAGCGCGAAAGAGGACATCAGGCAACCGAACAGGAAGTAAAGGAAATCTATCAGACAAAAAGTGACATATTCAACAGTCTGCCCAAAGCTGAACCGATGCCCGGCGCATACGGACTGCTGCAAAAAATAAAGGCCGGCGGACTCATTCCGATGGTAGTGACCGGTTCAGGCCAACTGTCGCTTTTAGACAAACTGAACCACTATTACCCGGATGTATTCAAACGGGAACTGATGGTCACTGCCTTTGACGTGAAATACGGAAAGCCAAACCCTGAACCGTATCTGATGGCGCTGCAAAAGGCCGGAATAGCAGCAAACGAGGCGATTGTAGTGGAAAATGCGCCGCTTGGAGTACATGCCGGCGTTGCCGCAGGCATATTCACCGTAGCGCTCAATACAGGACCGTTGCCCGACAAAGCATTGCTGGACGAAGGAGCCGACCTGCTGTTTCCTTCCATGCAGGCATTCAACGAAAGTTGGGAAACGTTTTACAATACGACCCTATAGATCAAGAACAAGACACGAAGTCACAGAGAGGACACTTTGAAAATCAACCTGCATGAAGTCCCGTATCTCTGTGCCTTTGTGCTCAAAACAGAAACCAGTCCCCGCCTGCGGCACGAAAGAAAGACTAATCCAATGCAAAAAACTTGCTTCGCGCCAACAGGGCTGAACCGATAGCATTCGCTTTCTCCTTCAGTTCAGAAAGCACAATGTCCGAATCACGATACATGAGATTCAAGGTATAGCGACGTATCGCAGAAATTACCGGAGGCAGCAAATACTCTCCCACTCTGGAAAACTCACCGCCGATAATCACCTGCTCCGGATTGAAAATGTTCATCATCTCGCCGATGTGGCGTCCCAGTTTCGCGCCGATATCTTCAACAAGTTCGATGGCAAGGACATCTTCACGCTTTACGGCAGAAATCACATCGTCCAGCGTAATCTCATCGATGTTTTTCTCCATCAGCAGAATCGAGTTTTCGCCTTTGCGAAGACGCTCGATGAACTTCCGGTAAAGGGCAGAACAAGAAACTTCTGTTTCTATGCACCCCCTCTTGCCGCAGTCGCAAATCTGCTGGTTGTCGTAGCCGTAATTATGGCCAAGCTCGCCTGCAAATCCCGACATGCCCGAATAAAGCTTGCCGTTGATGATGATAGCCAGCCCCAATCCCCAATTCACATTGACGAATATAAGATTCTTGGCGCATTTATCCTCACGCATAATATACTCGCCGTATGCCATCGCACGGCTGTCGTTGTCAATGCAGACATTGATTCCGATTTTTTCGGACAAAGTTTCAGCCAAAGGCTTGTCTGTGCAGGTCAGCTTCGTGAAGCTGCATCCCGTTTCAGGATTGACCCGTCCGGTAATTCCCACACATATATTCAGAATTTTATCCGTATCCACTTCAAGACCGGAAATAAAGTCTTTCACCTCACCGCATATCCGGTCTACACACTCCATCTTGTTTTCAAGACGGAAACCAGCATTCTGCTTCACCTGCAAAACATCGCCCTTAAAATTAATAAGAGCGAAACGCAATGAATTGACTGCAACGGCAACTCCTACAAAATATCCGGACTCAGAGTTCAGCCCATACAAACTGGGATGCCTTCCACCGCTCGTTTCAAGTTTGCCGTAATCATTCACATAACCTTCCTTCAACATTTCATCAACAAACTTTGTCACGGTAGGCACGCTGAGTCCCACCGCCTTCGACAAGTCAGTTATTGTAGTACACCCTGCATAAATGAAATGAGAGATGATGCGCCGCTTGATCAGCGCGCTCTTCACCCCCTTTTGTATTTCAGCCAATAAAGTCTGTCCCATAATAATTCTTATTTTTTATAGAAACGCTTACAAAAATAAGTTTTTTATTTAATAAATCAAGCAAGAAAAATCTTTTTTTTTATTTGTCTTTCTGATTTAGCTTTGATATATTTGCATTAAGTTCAGCAAGCGAACTTTGAACTGCAAATTTTGAACAATAAAACAAACATTTATATTTAACTTTCAAAATTCTAACCTATCATGAGACTTATAATTGAACCCGACTATCAAGCCCTTTCGCAATGGGCTGCAAACTATGTAGCAAACAAAATCAACTCAGCAAATCCGACACAAGAAAAGCCATTTGTTCTGGGTCTTCCTACCGGTTCTTCGCCATTGGGTATGTATAAAGCTCTGATTGAACTGAACAAAAAAGGTGTTGTATCGTTTAAGAATGTAGTCACATTCAATATGGACGAATATGTAGGGTTGCCGGAATCTCATCCTGAAAGCTACCATTCTTTCATGTTCAACAATTTCTTCAACCACATTGATATCTGCAAAGAAAACATCCATATTCTGAATGGCAATGCTGCTGATTTGGAAGCCGAATGTGCCAACTACGAAAAAGAGATTGAGAAATTCGGCGGAATCGATTTGTTCCTTGGCGGAATAGGCCCCGACGGACACATCGCTTTCAATGAACCGGGATCTTCTCTTTCATCACGCACACGTGTAAAGACGCTGACCACCGATACGATCATCGCCAACTCACGCTTCTTTGACAACGATGTGAACAAAGTCCCCAAAACGGCTTTGACTGTGGGTGTAGGTACAGTCCTTTCTGCAAAGGAAGTGCTGATTATCTGCAACGGACACAACAAGGCACGTGCCCTGCAGCATGCAGTTGAAGGCGGAATCACTCAAATGTGGACAATCAGTGCCATTCAGATGCACCAGCACGGCATTATCGTATGTGACGAAGCAGCTACAGACGAACTGAAAGTCGGCACATACAAATATTTCAAGGACATTGAAAAGAACAATTTGTAATTAAAAACCGAGGCTGCAAAGCCTCCACTAACACCCCTACTCATGAGAACCAATCTTAGTTCACAAATTTCATTGAACCGCGTATCTCCCCGCTACTACAGGCCGGAAAATGCGATTGAACGTTCTGTGCTGACCCGTTTGGAAAAAATTCCAACCAATATCTATGAAAGCATAGAAGAGGGAACGGAACAGATCGCCAACGAAATCGTCGCTAAAATCCAGGACCGCCAGCGAGAAGGCAAGTTCTGCACCATCGCCATCGGCACGGGAGCTTCGCTGCGTTACCTCTTCACAGCTCTTATACGCAAGCATAAGGACGAAGGAGTAAGTTTCCGCAACGTAGTGTTCTTCAACCTGTATGAATACTATCCGCTGACAGAAGAGGCCGGAAGCAGCTTCAATCATCTGAACAAGCTGTTCCTTTCGCAAATAGACATTGACCGGCAAAACGTATTCACACTTGACGGAACAATCCCTCAGGATGCAATAACCGAGCACTGCCGCCTTTATGAACAGCGCATACAAACATTTGGAGGCCTTGACATCGCAGTCATGGGCATCGGACGGGAAGGCAATATCGGAATGAATGAACCGGGCTCTTATGCCAATTCGATGACCCGTCTGATTCTGATAGACTCAACTTCACGCGCAGAAGCATCGCACAATATCGGCGTAGACAACCTGCCTCCCTGCTCCATTACAATGGGAATCGGCACGATTCTCAGCGCACGGAAAGTATATGTAATGGCATGGGGTGAAAACAAGGCTGACATCATCAGACAGACCGTTGAAGACAAGATGAGCGACACTTTGCCGGCTTCGTATCTCCAGCTGCACTCAAACGCTACGATATGCGTAGACCTGGCTGCCGCTGCCCATCTGACCCGTATTCAGCGTCCCTGGCTGGTAACAAGCTGTGAGTGGAACGACAAACTGGTGCGCAGTGCCATCGTATGGCTTTGCCTGAAGCTCAAGAAGCCCATTCTTAAGCTGACAAACAAGGACTATAACGAAAACGGACTCAGCGAACTGCTGGCTCTTTACGGTTCTGCATACAATGCCAACATCAAAGTGTTCAACGATTTGCAGCACACCATTACAGGATGGCCGGGAGGAAAGCCAAACGCAGACGATACGTACCGTCCGGAGCGCGCCAAACCGTTCCCGAAGCGTGTCATCGTATTCTCTCCGCATCCTGACGATGACGTAATCTCAATGGGAGGAACTTTAAGACGTCTGGTACAGCAGGGACACGAAGTGCATGTCGCTTACGAAACATCAGGCAACATTGCCGTAGGCGATGAAGAAGTGGTACGCTTTATGCACTTCATCAACGGATTCAACCAGCTGTTTGCCAACAGTGAGGATAAGGTTATCAGCGAAAAATATGCTGAAATCAAGAACTTCTTCGCAAACAAGAAAGAAGGCGACATGGACACACGCGACATTCTGACCATCAAAGGACTGATCCGCCGCGGCGAAGCCCGCACCGCCTGCACCTACAACAAGATTCCGTTGAGCAGATGCCATTTCCTCGACTTGCCTTTCTATGAAACCGGAAAAATCGAAAAGAATCCGATCAGCGAAAAGGACATCGAAGTCGTACTGAATCTGCTGCGTGAAGTCAAGCCGCATCAGATTTATGTGGCCGGCGACCTTGCTGACCCGCATGGCACGCACCGCGTATGTACGGACGCCGTATTCGCTGCCATCGATGAAGAGAAGAATGCCGGAGCCGAATGGCTGAACGACTGCCGTATCTGGATGTATCGCGGCGCATGGGCCGAATGGGAAATCGAAAACATCGAAATGTGCGTCCCGCTCAGTCCTGAAGAACTGAGAGCGAAACGCAACTCCATCCTCAAGCACCAGTCGCAAATGGAAAGCGCTCCTTTCTTAGGAAACGACGAACGTCTGTTCTGGCAGAGAAGCGAAGACCGCAACCGCGGAACTGCTTCGCTCTACGACCAGCTTGGACTTGCAAGCTACGAAGCGATGGAAGCTTTTGTTGAATACAAACCCATCTGACAATACTAATTCTAACTGATAATGTCATTCCGGAATCAGGCTGTATGTTCAGCCCTTTACCGGAATGACATTTTTTATTATTTCCATCCGCATGAAAAAGAATCTTTTGCAGACTGTCTGCTTCGCATTGTGCATCAGTCTATTCTCCTGCACTTCCCGTCACTTTCTGAAAGACGAAGAATACCGGACAAGGGTGGAGAATGACTTCAAGGCCAAACAGACAGCATTGCCGTACGGCAATCTTTTCAACGTGTTCAGTCAGGAAATGAGCACAGAAGAACGCGAGGCCATGACCTTCCTTTATGCCTACATGACCCCAGGTGACATCACAGACTATCCGGGCGAATTCTATCTGAAAAACGTCAGACTTGCATTCGGTACACGGGAGTCCATGCCATGGGGACCCAGCATTCCCGACATCGTTTTCCGTCATTTTGTACTTCCGGTGCGTATAAACAATGAAAACATGGACAATTCAAGAGAGGTGTTTCTCAAAGAACTGACACCGCGTATCAAAGGACTCTCCATGTATGATGCCGTGCTGGAGGTTAACCACTGGTGTCACGAAAAAGCCGTCTATGCACCGACCGACAGCCGAACCAGCTCTCCGCTGGCAACCATAAAGACAGCATACGGACGCTGCGGAGAAGAATCGACACTGCTCGTAGCAGCTCTCCGTTCGGTAGGCATTCCGGCACGCCAAGTCTATACGCCAAGATGGGCACATACCGACGACAACCACGCATGGGTAGAAGCATGGGTAGACGGGAAATGGTATTTCCTCGGTGCATGCGAACCTGAACCCGTATTGAACCTGGGATGGTTCAATGCTCCGGCAAGCCGCAGCATGCTGATGCACACAAAAGTATTCGGAAGCTACAACGGCCCTGAAGAAGTAATGAAACGCACCGCCAACTATACGGAAATCAACATCATCGACAATTACGGAACGAGCGCGCACACTACGGTTACGGTAAAAGATACGGAAGGCAGACCCGTACCCGATGCCAACGTGGAGTTCAAGCTATACAACTATGCAGAGTTTTATACCGTGTCGCGCCAGACAAGCGACAAGAACGGACAGGCACAGCTATCTGCCGGACTCGGCGACTTGCTGGTCTTTGCCTCGGCCGGCAACCTGTTCGGCTATCGCAAAATCTCTTTCGGAAAAGACAGGGACGTGACTGTCACGCTAAGCCACAAAGTCGGCGACCGGTTCAGCGACAGCATCCTGATCGTACCGCCGGCAGAAAAGGCCGTTTATCCCCAAACGACAGAAGAGCAAGTCGCCCGAAATGCAAGGAGAATGCAAACAGAAGACTCCATCCGCAACGCCTATGTACAGACTTTTCCGAACAGGAAGATGATTGAAGGATTCGCCAAAGACAGCGGACTGAATACAGAAGAAGCACTAAAATACATTACCGGAGCAAGAGGAAACTACGAAGAAATCATGCGGTTCCTTTCGCATGCCGCAGAAAGAAATTCGGCCACCCGTGCGTTCGACATGCTGGGCACATTGTCGGAAAAAGACTTGCGCGACACTCCGTGCAGCGTATTGGAAGACCACCTTTATACCACGGATCCACAGGCTGACGTGGCTGAAATCCTTGCGCCACGCATAGCATCCGAAATGCTGACTCCTTACCGCAGCTATCTGCAGAAGCACATCCAGGCTTCTCTTTCCGAAACATTCCGCAACGATCCGCAGCAGCTTGTCAACTGGTGCAGGGACAGCCTTACGATACGCAACGATCTGAATACGCTTTTCACCACCACATCGCCTGAAGGAGTATGGAAAAGCCGCGTCACCGATTCCGCATCAAGAAACATATTCTTCGTAGCCTCGGCCCGAAGTTTGGGCATCCCGGCCTGGATAGACGAGATTACCGGCAACGTATGTTTCAGGCAAAAAGGAGAAATACGGATTGCAGACTTTGAAGCCGCAGCCAGCAGACATCCGGAAAAAGGAAAGGTGAAGGCAGACTACAGGCAGATTCCCCGGCTTGACAATCCCAAGTATTACAGCCATTTCACCATCTCAAGATATGCAGACGGAAGATTCATCCTGCAAAACTACCCCGAAAGCACCACATGGATGTCACTGCTGAAGAACGGGACAGATGTAGAAACCGGATACTACATGATGGTGAGCGGAAGCCGGATGGCAAGCGGAAGTGTGCTGGGTGAAATCGCTTTCTTCAATGTAGAAAAGGGAAAGACTACAGCCGCCACACTGACCATGCGTGACAATCCGGAAGATATCCGCGTAATCGGAAACTTCAATTCCGAAAGCCTGTTCACTCTTCCGGAAACAGGCGAACAGACCTCCGTGCTGAAAACTACAGGCAGAGGATATTTCGTGATAGGCATATTGGGCGCAGGGGAAGAACCTACGAATCATGCGCTGAAAGACCTGGAAGCACGAAAGGATGCGCTGGAAAAATGGGGACGCACATTCGTGCTCCTCTTCCCGGACGAGTCATCATACAACAAGTTCGACAAGAAAGAGTTTCCCAATCTGCCATCCAACGTAGTATTCGGCATCGACAACGGAAAGCAGATCCAGCGCGCCATTGCAGAGAGCATGAAACTCTCCAACCCGAACCAGCTCCCGATTTTCATCGTTGCCGATACATTCAACCGGGTTGTGTTCGAATCGCACGGATATACAATCGGACTGGGCGAGCAGCTTCTCCGTGTCATCCACGGCCTGTGAGTGCCCTGATTGTATTTCTCACCCTTTCAGGGGTGGTGACGGGATGCGAATATTCATCCACACTCACCGTCCCTCCCATCGACAAAGCCGGATTGCGCAACAGCATCCGGCTTTGCTTGTTTTCGCGCGCGGAAAAATGAAACTCCTCCGCTCCCGTCCGGGTGGCAAGTTCGGCGATATTGGTTTCGTTCACCCCGCATCCGGGCATCACAATTATCCGATTGGCAGCTCTCTTCACCAGTTTCCGCAACAGATCCGCCCCCTGCAGAGCTGTCGGCTGCTGTCCGGAAGTCAGCACACGGTCTACTCCCATCTCAACCAGCTCTTCAAGAACCGACTCCGGATTCCTTACATAGTCGAACGCGCGGTGGAAAGTCACGGAAAGGCCTTCTGAAACCTTCAGCAGTTTCTGCATCGCCTCCCTGTCCACATCTCCCTCCGGAGTAAGGCAGCCGAACACAACTCCGTCCGCTCCGGCCTCACGGGCCATTCTGATATCTTCTTCCATAATGTCAAGTTCCATCGGAGAATACAGAAAATCACCTCCGCGCGGGCGGACAATCACATGCAGACGGATGTCAATCAGTTTTCTTGCCATGCGGATCTCGCCATACGAAGGGGTCGTCCCTCCTTCCGGCATCGAAGCGCACAGCTCCACTCGCTGCGCTCCGCCTTGCTGCGCCGCCACACAGCTTTCAGCCGAATTGGCACAAATTTCAAATGTATAGTTTGCCATAATTTTCCTGTAAAAAAACAAAAAGGACCTTTCAGCCGCAAAAGTACACTTTTTACATGGCGAAACACAACAATATCATGCTTATTTTTACGGCAGCGGTCCCGTGAAACGCAAAAGCGCGTCCCTTCCGCCGACAGACTTGAAGCGTTGCAATTTACCAGACCAAAGGGAATATGCTCTATCTCCAGGCTGGAGATATACATCCTCAGCCTGAAGATACATATCTTCAAGCTAAAGATACATATCCTCAGGCTAAAGACTGTGATTCATGGCCCGCCCGCCAGTCCTGGCTTCCGAATCATATCCACTCCGCCATCACAGGCAAGATGCGATACCTCCGGCTTGCCACATTTCTCCCTGTCTTTATCATTACACTTTAAACAAATTGAATCCGGCATTCTCTGCGGGATAAGACACAAGAACCGCTTCTATACCCGCGCCTTCAATCATGAACGGGACGTATGGAAAAAGCACCCTGACGGCTTGTGTAGGTGTTCAGCCATATGCCGACATTCGTCGCCCATAAATAATAGCCGTTGCTTATTCCGAAAGAAGCCGCAACATACACCAGGATATCCAGTCCGATGCGGTTGAGTTTGCCCGGATTTTCCGAACCATACCGGGAACCTGTAGCCGGAAAGAAAATCGTTTCTCCCGTCCCGTCCGGTCCGGTATAGAAGTTCCATCCCTTTGCATACGAGCCGGACACATTCATGTCTTCCTCCTCTGCCGTGTTGCCGGTTTTCGAGAATCCGGTAAACTCCATTCCCCTCGGCAAACGGAAGCCTACGGGACATGGATCGTATATGCTCTTGGTCGGCGTTTCCCCGTCCATATAAGGCACATTGCTTTCGGCATCCCACAGGTTGACATACGTATTGTCCATACCCTGGTTTCTGTTCAGTTTCTGGGGGTTCAGGATGCCCCAGACAATACAGTCTTTTCCGTCCTGACTAACGGACGTAAGGGGATTGTCGTTAGAAATCCGGCCGTTTCCGTCATACCAATATTTCGTTTCCAGCGTACCGATATCTCCCGGATAGAGAGGATCTTTTCGCCCCCACTGGAAATAAGGACTGTTGCCGCCATAATTCAGTTCGAAAGGATCTTGAACGATGGCAAATGTCCGGACCTCTTCGTCCGCCTTGATGCGAACCCGGCATTCCCTCCTTGCGAAAGTGACATGCTCTCCATCGCACCATCCCAGGTTTACTGCCATCATCTGGCAAGGAATGCCGTCCGCGTTCACCACTTTTTTGGTTGCCTGCACATCGGTGTCCGTTACCCAGATATGCCAGCTCCACATGATGTTTCCGCCGGCATCAAAAACAGCAACAACCGCATTTCCCTGCTGGATGGTGGCCTTGCCTACAGTGAATCGGACTGAATGTCCGTTATCATACAGGGCAACATCCGACACCAGTCCCGGAGCATCCTGCCACAACAGCTTGCATGACCGGGCTTCACATCCCGCATTTTCGTAAATCTTGGGAAAACGGACGGGAGCGCTCAGATGGTTTATAAAATTCTTGAGCACGAATTCAGCGTCAAAATCATAGAAATACGCCGATCTGTTATCCGCGCCCCCTTTGATTGCATTCCCATAAACCAGCGGGAAACAGTAATCTCCCGGAGCACTGACAACGTAACAGTTGGCCGTATTCTGTATGGCCGCCTCCCCTCTATCATTTGAAAGATTGTAGGGCACGCCTTTGCTTCCTTTGCTCGGACGCCTCCTTAGCTCATCGGTATGGGAGCTTTCGCTGCTTCCAGTCTGAGGGGCTACAGTCGCCGTATAAGCAACGGCTGTCAGGCTGCCTTCTCCGGTATTTCCGGAAGAAAAAGCAGACAACCAGTCGGGCTTTGTCGGTTTCCATGTCTTCCCACTGTCAGTAGAAAATTCAGCCTGCCAGCTGACCGGTTCTTTCGTTACGGAATTTTCCCTGTAGCTGGTTATGCTGTACGCTGAACTTCCTCCCTTGAAGCTGTAAGTCCCCGGAGGAAGGACAGACAGTGTGTATTCCCAGTTGATTGACGTGGTGGAAATCTTATAGGTTATCGTCTTTCCCATAGGCCATGAGGTTCCTTTCAGGCTGCTCGTCAAGGTATGGTCAGCCTTTCCGTCATTAAACACCACTTCAATGAAAGCGTCATCGGGAAGGGTTTGAGGAATCATCATAAAGATCTGTGCACCGGCCGTGATTTCCTGGCTGTCGGTTCCGTCAGCAGTCTTGTTCAATGTCTGGACGAAATCTTTGGGAGAACCGATACGGCTCCAGCTATCCGAACCTAAGCTGTAAGTACCTGTGGAATTTACTCCTTTGAGTGCCACGCTCTTTACCGTTCCTGCCTTCATATCGCGGCCGCACACAAACCTTACCGCTGTCAGTGCATGGCGGAAAGTCAGATTCACCGCGCTGCCGGAATTTCCGCTCACCTCGTCCGAGGCAGCCACCAACAGATCCTGCTGGTCGGCCACACTTTCCGGAACCATGCAGGTTATCGCAGGAACCCCGGCGTCCTGTTCCGACAACTGATAGGCGGCAACACCTTTGGGAGCATAGGCAAAAAACTTCATCTTGTAAGCGCTTCCCGGCCAGTAATGAGCAGAAGACGGCATCCATGACTTGCCTGTTCTGCTAACAGATACATCATACATGTAGTTCGGGCTTTGGGAACTGTCCCATGAGGTGGTATACGCATAAGCGAATACTCCGAACGTGTCGTACATGTTATTCTGATTCACCGGCGTGAAACGGGTGGCAGGAAGCGTGTCACTCAAAGACACCATCTTTATACTGTCGGCGCAAAGGGTATGCAAATAAAGAGGAGAAATCCCTTCTGCCTGCATTACGGAAACAAACGAGCGCGACTTGGCTGCTCCGGAGGCTGCAGAAGAAGACCAGGCATTCTGAATTTCTGAGGTAAACAATATACGGTCCGACAAGCGTGGCTGGTCCATATCGTCAGTACACGAAGCCATAAGAAGAATAACGGCACATAAGACTGGCCCGGCCAAACGGCATGTAAAACTTTTTCTTTCCATAAATGCACTATTTTTGATTGCAAAGTTAGCCAATAGCCGACAAACAAGAGCATGTCATACATAGACATATGCAAACAACAAATAGCTAATAAACAGAATATTATGTTTTAACATGATGTACAAATATACAAATTCCAGCCTGTTCCGGAAAAGAAATGATGTTTTCAACAAAACGAAAGAGAACTTCCTCCCCCACGAAGAGGAACGTCCGGACAACAGCATGCCTCCCCGGGGGCTTGCCGATCTCACGGCAAATCCCCCAAGGCCGGCTTTCTGCTTTCCCGCCGATTATTGCCTGTTCGATTCTTTAATGCTCCACAACGACACATGCTCGTTGCGGTAGCGGGCGTTGGGGTTCACCTCTTTCATTTGCTTAAAGCGAATCGCTTTCTGCGGACAATTGTGGATACAGGCAAAACAGAACTCGCAATCACCTTCCGTCTTCACGCCTTCAGAGGTCAGGGAATAGTTTCCGCGCGGACAAACTTCCGTGCAAATGCCGCAATCGATGCAGTCGTCCGTTATCGCAAAGGCATCCTGGCTATGCAGCAGGAAACCCGTTTCCGGATCCACTCCTGAGGCCTGCAGGAAACCGGCATGCTGCTGACGTTCAAGCTCCGTCACCGATTCGTGCCAGCGTTTCCGCTCTGCAAGGTCGGCGCGGATGCGTTCAAGGCTTTCCGGAATGTGCTTGTCTATCTTCACCTGCTCGTTCATGTCGAAATTAGGCAGCCAATTGTCCACCATAATCATGGTCGTGATGTAATCGAAAGGACATCCGGCCTTCCGGGACACCTCGTCCCATATTTCAACAGAACTGCACTTACGGTTGCCGTATGTCAGTACGGCAAACTTATACTTCGCCTTCAGTTGGGCTTTCTTGATAAACTCACGCACCATGTTGGGCGGCATGTGCCCGTAGACGGGATAAACGATGCCGATCTCGTCTGCCTCCAACGCATAACGCCCCTGCTTCACCAATTGCGGGATACTGAGCAGTTCGGTATGCTCATCCGCCAGTTCGCGCGCCACATAAAGACAGTTTCCCGTTCCTGTAAAGTAAAAGATAATGCGTTTTCGGGTTTCCTCACCGCACGATGTCAATGCGGGCATCCCTAACGCTGCCGCCCCTGCCACAAGCAGCCCCATGCGCTTGAGAGCGGAACGCCGGGAGATTCTATTGCCATTTTCCGTTTTCATCATCAGCTCTTTTATATTGACTAAACATTTTTTGCTCCGTCCGTCCCAGCCGTATGTCTGCACTCCGGCGGAAATGCCCGACAAGCTCCATCGCCCGGCACCGGCACAGCCGCCTGTTTCTCAAATCGAATGTTTCCATACTCATGCTTGTTTCTGGCTGGTATTCTGACAATGCAAAAATAAGCCGTGCCAACAAGTGCGTCCATACACAAATTACAGAAAATAACACCTATTTTACAGACTCGCTGAATTTTCGGGCAAGTGTTCTTTCCAGCATTGCCCGGCTGCACCGCCAAGCCTGACGGAGGAAGCGACGGCGGAGGCACGACAAGCCCATTTTACAGAATCTCATACCAATTTTACGGAAAAGCATGCTGCCTGCTCATCCAACCGAAATAAAATCAATATCTTTGAAATAGTCTAACCGCAAAAGCACGAAGATATGAGCGAAATATTGAACTTGAAGACGATACATGACTACAATGAGTTTCTCGGACTGGAAACACTGAATCCATTGGTCAGCTTTGTGGACTTCTCGAAAGTGGCGGTATTGAAGCACCGCTGCAAGTGTTTCGGCTTCTATGCCATTTTCTTGAAAGAGAAAATTCACGGGCCTCTGACTTACGGACGCAGCAAATATGACTACCAGGAAGGCACGCTCGTGTTCATCGCCCCCGGACAAATCGGCGGAATTGACGATGACGGAGAAACGCCGCATCCGCAAGGCTATGCCCTGCTCTTCCATCCCGACCTGATACGCGGCACGTCTTTCGCACACAGGATGAAAGACTACACGTTCTTCTCATACGAAGTGAACGAGGCCCTGCACATATCTGAACGCGAACGGCAAACCATCTTCAACTGCTTCAGCGAGATAGAAGAAGAGCTCCAGCATGCCATCGACAAGCACAGCCGCAGCATCATCATTTCAAACATCGAAGTCCTGCTGAATCATTGCCTCCGTTTCTACGACCGGCAGTTCACTACCCGCGAAGCTATCAACACCGATGTGCTTGCACGTTTCGAGGCATTGCTCTCAGACTACTTTGAATCGCCGAAACCAGAGCAGCTGGGACTTCCTTCCGTTGCGTGGTGCGCCGACCAGCTCCATTTCTCCGCCAATTATTTCGGCGATCTCGTAAAGAAGCAGACAGGCAAATCCGCTATCGAACATATCCACCTGGCCGTTATCAACAAGGTAAAAGACCGGCTGCTGGAAACCGACAAGACGGTCAGCGAAATAGCTTATGAAGTAGGATTCCAGTACCCGCATCACCTCAGCCGGCTGTTCAAGAAAGTGGCGGGATGCACGCCGAACGAATATCGCATACAGGCAAGAACGTTCTAAAATCGAGAAACGGCCATGTCTGAACAGGCATCCCGTTTCTTATTCCAAAGGAAAGGCAGAAAAGGATCTCCAAATCTTCCGGACAGACAGAAAGGATGCAATAGGATTGCAGGGCATTGCTTCCCGGCAAACAACCCTACCGGTGCCTGTGGCTTACACTCCAGCCTTTCTGCCTTTTTTCATGCCCGCAATCACCGGTGAAAGCAGCGTAGAAAGCACAACAAGTATCCACAGATTGCCCGTCGCCGGATTGTAAGCCGCAAGCAGCTCAGCAAAAGCACAGCCTTGCGCCAGCCCCGACGCAAACTCGAACAGAACGGTCATAAACATCCATAGCAGCCCCGTCTTGAAGCAGTCTTTCTTGCTGAAAGCGCCCATCCGCGGAAACAGGAACCACGTGATCAGAAAGATAAATCCGCTCAGCAGGATTCCGCTCAAGGGCAATGCCAGCCGCTCGCCTAAAATGCCATTCAGCACATGTTCGCGCAGTCCCCCATTGAGAATGGCCGCCGGAACAAAACAAATCCATATGAACACAGACCTTACTATTGCCATCGGAAAAACATTGCTAATTGAAATCATACGGCCTTTTGCCCGGACATCCCTGCTTCAATCCTCATCTTGCAACAGGGACTTCCCCGCAAAATGGAGCCGCAAATTGTCACCCGGAATCTCCAGTCCTTCCACAACGAATGCAGCACATAAAGAATGCTCTGCCTGGAACACTCGCAAAGCAAAGGCGTTGAAACGTATCCCCGGCGGAACAAGCCGCAAGTACATTCCATGAAATACAAATGATAAAGGGAATCTTTCTCCACAATTTCAGCCTTTACTCCCGGAAGCTCATTGGCCTGCAGGAAAAAGACATCCAGGTCACCGCCCGCCTTCGCATGCAATTCCCTATAAACCTGAAGCGTTCCGCTTTTTACGCAGTGCTCGCCGCACGCTGAAAAGAAGACCTCCCGCTGTTCGGGCGACAAGCGGGACACTCCATCCTCAAATCCCTTGAACCAATCGGACAATTCCATGACATTAAAAGATTACGGGATAAAGATACAAAATTTTTCCGGAAGATGCATCCAAACGAAAACAAAAACGCCCCACAGGCTTTGCGCCTGTGAGGTGTCCCTGCGGAAGCTGGGGGATTCGAACCCCCGGTACGGTAATCCGTACGGCAGTTTAGCAAACTGCTGGTTTCAGCCACTCACCCAAACTTCCAATAAACGATTGTAGCGCATACGGGAATCGAACCCGTGTTTCAGCCGTGAGAGGGCCGCGTCCTAGGCCACTAGACGAAAGCGCCATGTGCTCTTCATTTGTTATCTACGCGGAAGCTGGGGGATTCGAACCCCCGGTACGGTAACCCGTACGGCAGTTTAGCAAACTGCTGGTTTCAGCCACTCACCCAAACTTCCAAGTCATAGGTGACAAATGAAGCATTTCCTTGAAATGCGGTGCAAATATAGAGCGAGTTTTTCATTTGACCAAACTTTTCATCACTTTTTTCTTAAAATAACTTCGTCCGGACACGAAAGGCAGCCGGAAGGAATGCCGCACGAAACACGGATTTCGAGGATCAGAAAGTGTCATACACCTGAAAAACAACATTTTACACGAAGAAAGACAGATTCCGGACACGGTGCGGACAAAACAGCCTCATCAAAAGAAAAAGAACCGCCCGTTTCTACCGGCCCGACGGATCCGCCTGCGGACAGAGGTTTTGAAACCTCCGCCCGGAAACGCAGCCTTCCCCACACAAAAAGTCCGGACCTGCTGCCGGAATTTCCGTTCCACATTGTGGTTTATGCATTCCACAATACTGTTTGTACGTTCCACATTGTGGTTTATGCATTCCACAATACTGTTTGTACGTTCCACACTGTGGTTTATACGTTTCAAACCGTGAAACGGAAATTCTGCCGGCAAGATACCGTTTCCCCAACAGCTCCGGCCGCTTTTCCTGCCGGGCAAACGAAAGCTTTCTTCTAAAAAACATAAAACATCATTGAAATAATTACAAAATAGCAATCAATAGATTTTAGGTATTGCACAATTTTAGGAAAAGCACTACCTTTGCAGCCTGATTCATAATTATAGCATAAAATTACATTAACTAAACCTATTTGATTATGGCAATGAATTTTAAAGAAGGTCGTTGGAACTATGAAATCAACGTGACCGATTTCGTAAAGACAAACATCACTCCTTACGAAGGCGACGCGTCGTTTCTGACAGGTCCGACAGAACGTACAAAAGCAGTATGGAACAAGTGCTTGGAGGCTCTGGCCGAAGAACGCGCAAACAACGGAGTACGCTCGCTTGACCCATCGACGGTATCCACCATCACTTCGTTTGCTCCCGGATATATCGACAAGGAGAACGAAGTAATCGTCGGACTGCAAACCGACGAAGTGCTGCGCCGGGCCATCAAACCGTTCGGAGGAATCAAAGTGGTTGAAAAAGCATGCCGCGAAAATGGGGTTGAAGTTGACCCGAAAGTGAAGGACATATTCACTCATTACCGCAAGACTCATAATGACGGAGTATTCGATGCATATACTGAAGAAATACGTTCGTTCCGCTCGCTGGGATTCCTCACCGGATTGCCCGACAATTATGCCCGCGGACGAATCATCGGCGATTACCGCCGTCTGGCTCTCTACGGGCTTGACCGCCTGATCGAGGCCAAGCAGAACGACTTGCGCCGCCTGACAGGACCGATGACAGACGAACGCATCCGCCTGCGCGAAGAAGTGGCCGAACAGATCAAGGCGCTGAAGGAAATCAAGGTTATGGGAGAACAGTACGGACTCGACCTGAGCCGCCCGGCCGAATGTGCGCAAGAGGCTGTGCAATGGGTGTACATGGCTTATCTGGCCGCCGTAAAAGAACAGGACGGAGCCGCCATGTCGCTCGGAAACGTATCTTCTTTCCTCGACATCTACATTGAATACGACATGGCACACGGCAAGCTGGACGAACTTCACGCACAGGAGCTGATCGACCAGTTTGTAATCAAGCTCCGCATGGTGCGCCATCTGCGCATGCAGGCTTACACGGACATCTTTGCCGGCGATCCGACATGGGTGACCGAATCCATAGGCGGACGCTTCAACGACGGACGCACAAAAGTGACCAAGACGTCGTTCCGCTTCCTGCAAACACTGTACAACCTGGGGCCTTCGCCCGAGCCCAACCTGACCGTACTCTGGAGTCCCGAACTTCCGGAAGGCTTCAAGCGGTTCTGCGCCCAGGTATCAATCGACACGTCTTCCATCCAATACGAAAACGACGACCTGATGCGCGAAGTGCGCGGCTCCGACGACTACGGAATCGCCTGCTGCGTATCGTATCAGGACATCGGACGCCATATACAGTTCTTTGGCGCACGCTGCAACCTGGCCAAGGCTCTGCTGCTAGCCATCAACGGCGGACGCTGCGAAAATACCGGCACGCTGATGGTAAAAGACATCCCCGTGCTGAGCAGCGATGTATTGAATTTTGAAGAGGTATTGGCTAACTATAAGAAAGTGCTGAAGGAAATGGCGCGCGTATACAACGACGCGATGAACATTATCCACTACATGCACGACAAGTATTATTATGAAAAGGCTCAGATGGCCTTTGTAGACACCAACCCTGCCATCAATCTGGCATACGGCGTTGCGGGAATGTCGATAGCGGTAGACTCCTTGTCGGCCATCAAGTATGCGAAAGTGAAGGCGAAACGCAACGACATCGGCCTGACAGAAGGATTTGACATTGAAGGAGAATACCCCTGCTTCGGAAACGATGACGACCGAGTGGACCACCTTGCAGTAGACTTGATCTACTATTTCGATGAGGAACTGAAAAAGCTGCCGGTATACAAGAACGCAAAGCCGACGCTTTCGATCCTGACAATCACCTCAAACGTGATGTACGGAAAGAAAACCGGAGCTACGCCCGACGGACGCGCCAAAGGAATCGCTTTCGCTCCGGGAGCAAACCCGATGCACGGACGCGACAAGAACGGTGCCATCGCCTCGCTGAGTTCCGTTGCCAAGCTCCGTTACCGCGACTCGCAGGACGGCATCAGCAATACGTTCTCAATCGTCCCGAAATCATTGGGCGTTGACATGGAAAACCGCATCGAGAACCTGGTGACCATGATGGACGGCTATTTCGTGAAGGGCGCTCACCATCTGAACGTGAACGTGCTGAACCGCGAAATGCTGGAAGACGCGATGGAACATCCGGAAAAATACCCGCAGCTCACCATCCGCGTATCAGGATATGCCGTGAACTTCATCAAGCTGAGCCGCGAGCATCAGCTGGAGGTAATCTCGCGCAGCTTCCACGAACGGATGTAATTGATACAGACAGGAAGGTGTGCCGCCTCCAAAGGCACACCTTCATCTTTTGCCAACAACAGCACAACAATGATCAGAGTACATTCATACGAATCATTAGGCACATACGACGGTCCGGGAATCCGCCTGGTCGTATTTCTGCAGGGATGCAACTTCCGTTGCCTTTATTGCGCCAACCCGGATACCATCGACGCCAAAGGCGAAAGCAAGGAAACCACGCCCGAAGAAATTCTCCGGATGGCAGTCAGCCAGAAGCCGTTTTTCGGCAAAAAGGGAGGCGTCACCTTCAGCGGAGGCGAACCCACTTTCCAGGCAAAGTCGCTCATTCCGCTCTGCCGCATGCTGAAAGAAGCCGGCATCCATATATGCATCGATTCAAACGGAGGAATCTGGAACGATGACGTGAAAGAACTGTTCACATTGGCCGACCTCGTTCTTCTGGACGTAAAGGAGTTCAACGACGGACGCCATAAAATCCTGACCTCAAGAAGCAATGCGCAAACACTGAAAACAGCCGCGTGGCTGGAAGAGAACAACAAACCGTTCTGGCTGCGCTATGTTCTCGTGCAGGGATACAGCGGATTCAAAGAGGACATCGAAGCCCTCGGCGCTCATTTCAGAAACTACAGGATGATTGAACGGGTTGAAATTCTTCCCTATCATACCCTGGGAGTGCACAAATACGAAGCCATGCAGATGGAATACAAACTGAATGACGTAAAGCCGAACACGCCGCAGCAGCTGGAAGAGGCCAGACAGCTTTTTGGACGCTATTTCAAGACCGTCTTCGTAAATTAATTTGATTTTTTCTTTCGACCAGTGCAGTATTCGGCAACGGACTGCATTTAATAAACAGAAACGATAAAAACAAAACGAATATGGAGAAGGCCAAAACAGAAAAAATATCCAACAAACTCTCTGCCCGGCAGCAGCAGACTCGGATTGCCGCATTTACGGTGATCATGAGCATTATCGTGGTGAATATTTTGTGGTGGGCAGGAATTCATTTCATCTCAACAGACAGCACGGACAACATCACAATCAACAATACATCCGCTCCGTCCAAACATTATGCAATAGCCCCGACAAAATAAAATCAAGCAAGACTCTCTTACATAAAAATTCCGTTCTGAACTCATCACGCGTGGTGAAAACAGAACGGAATATTTTTATATCCAATCATTGTCTGAAATATCAGACAAGCAGCACAGTTACATCGCGGGCGCCGTGGGCTCCCATAACCAGAGCCTGTTCGATATCGGCTGTCTTGGAAGGTCCGGAAATGAATACGCCGTAACCGTAATCTCCGGTATCAATGCGTTTGTAAGCCTCGTGCATGTTGTTGACAAGGTTCCTGCGGTCGAGTACAAGCACCAAAGACTCGGCAATGAAGTAGATGGCACGCTGCTCCACGTCCTGCTGTATCCACACAGCCCCGTTTTCGCAAACCCCTATCCTACCGTCCACGATGGCGAGATCGGTTCCGTCCAGATCGCCCGGCTTTTCCACATCATCCGGATGAAAGGTGGCGCAGGCTAGCTTCTGTTCCTTTCCAAGGCAAGATACAGCCTTCAGATTCGACGCGATGCGTTTGGCGTCAGGATACTGCCTGCGGATAAGTTCATTGATGTCATCCCCCTTTTCTACGACAACGGCGCGTCCGCCCATCTGCTGCATGATTTCACAAAACTGCTTTACCTTGTCCGGATAGACGATTGCCTCCTTTTCGAGTTCAGAAAGGTCCGGCTTTTCATACCGCACCTGGGTGTTCCGCCGGATATTCTGCAATATATCTTCTCTGCTGCTCATAATCAGTTCATTTTACTTTGTTCTTTTTCCACATTTCATTGAAGCTTTCCTTTGCAAACTTCGGCATATCATGCTCCTTTCCCCAGTCGTTCAGCCCGTTATATATCATCCACCGGGGAAAGGCATTTACCGTATGGGCATTGTGCAAAGCGAAATTAAACAGACGGGGATGCTCCATCAGCGTCTTCATGCCGCCCGACATGAACTTCTTCGACGAGCTGGCAACGCTCAGCCCGTCGAGCTTCTGCCTCCAGCGGTAAATCTGATCTGCCAGATCCACCTTGGCAGGACATACATTCTGGCATGAATAGCACAGCGAACAAGCCGAAACATTGTCAAAATAATGCAAGGGAGCCTTCAGCATACCCAGATTAATGCCGATAGGGCCCGGAATAAAATAAGTGTACGAGTAGCCTCCGCTACGGCGGTATACCGGACATGTATTCATGCAGGCACCGCAACGCAGGCAGTTCAGCGTCTTTACATGCTCCTTGTCAGCAAGAATCCTGCTGCGCCCGTTATCGACGATGATGATATGCAGTTCTCCTCCCTGACGAGGCTTGCGGTAATGCGAAGTATATGTAGTGATCGGCTGCCCTGTGCCCGAACGGGCAAGCAAGCGGGTGAACACGCCCAGCGACTCGCGGTCGGGCACGATTTTCTCCAGCCCGAAAGCCGTAATCTGAAGTTTGGGCTGCGAAGTGCCCATGTCGGCATTCCCTTCGTTCGTGCAGACAACGCACTCGCCGGTAGAAGCCACGGCGAAATTGGCTCCGGTCATCGCAGCTTCCGCCTCAATGAATTTATGACGGAGATTCTTGCGCGCGGCATGAGTCAGATAAGTCTGGTCGTTGTTGCCCGGCTCCGTCCCCATTTCTTTTACGAACAGCTCGCCGATTTCTTCCTTCTTGATATGGATGGCCGGCACAACGATGTGGCTCGGCTTCTTGTGCATGAGCTGCAGGATGCGCTCACCCAAGTCGCTTTCAACCACCTCCACTCCCTTTTCTTCAAGAAACTCGTTCAGTCCGCATTCTTCGGCAAGCATCGACTTGCTTTTGATGAAATGCTTCACATTGTGGGCATGCAGTATGTTATAGACAATCGAGCAATATTCATCGGCGTCTTTCGCCCAATAGACATGCGCACCGTTAGCCTGCGCGTTTTTCTCAAACTCCTGAAGCAGCAGATCGAGATGGCTGTTGCTGTACATCTTGATTGCGCACGCCATGTCGCGCAAATGTTCCCATTCAGGAAGCTGGCGGCTCATATTGTCACGCTTCACGCGCATCATCCACAACGTCTGGTCGTGCCATTTTGCCAGTTCCCCGTTCTGCAGGAACTTTCCGGCATTTTTAGAATGTTTCGTACTCATAGGCCTGAAGCTAATATTTCAACGATATGGATAGTCTTTATAGGAAGATTGTTCCGGCTGATAATTCCGTTCTGATGCATCAGGCAGGAACTGTCGGCGCCGACAATGTATTCAGCTCCCGTATCCATGTGGCGCTGCACCTTGTCGCGTCCCATCTGGCCGGACACGGCATACTCTTCAACGGCAAACATTCCGCCGAATCCGCAACATTCGTCCGGACGTTCGGGTTCGACCACCTCGATTCCCTTTACCAAAGAAAGCAGGTCGCGGAGCTTGTTATAATAAGGGACGTTCAATTCGCTGGGCGAAGAAAGATGCATCAGCCGCACGCCGTGGCAGCTGTTCTGGATGCTCACTTTATGCGGGAAAGAGGCTTGCAGGGATGCGGGCTTGACCACATCGTGAATGAATTCGCAAATGTCATATATTTTCTCTTCAGTGGCGCAGCGATGGCTTTCTTTTGCCAGCAAATTCCCGTAATGGTCGCGGACAAACACAACACAACTCGCAGACGGACCCACCACATAATCGTAGTTCTCAAAAAGTCTGTCGAAACGCTTCGCCAGGTCATGCGCTTCATTTTCAAAGCCGGCATTGGCCATCGGCTGCCCGCAGCAGGTCTGGTCGATGGGATAGTCCACGTCTACTCCCAGACTTTTCAGAAGCTTGAAGGAGGCCACCCCCACCTGCGGATATACAGCATTGATGTAACACGGAACAAACAACCCTACTTTCATACACATATCATTAGTTATTACGAATCCCAAAGGCCAAAGCCTTCAACTGCTGATCCGTTTCGTTATTATTTGCGAACAAATTTACACCGAATTATTGAAAATGAAAAATGATTGCTTAAAAAAACCGAAACAGCGGCACCGGATATTTACCAGAACGCGCCCGCTTTTCGGGCTGAAAGGCATCCTCCGCATTTCTTCCGCACACCTTCTCTTCCGGACCGCGATGCAACCTGCCCAAGGGACGGAAAGATTCTATAGTCCAGCAGGTGAACCATACAGTCCACATGCATGAAACCGTACGGTCCAAGAGCCGGACCGTAAAACATGCCGGACAGACTTGTGCCTTCCGCCGCAGCAGAAACAGGGCTGACGCATTACTAAAGTCATTGATATTCAGAGTATCTGATATTTAGAGATATACTAAAGCCTGATAAAAAGGTTGTTTTTTACCTATAAAATCAGTATATGCTGAATAATAAGTACTTAATAATCAATATTCTTCTTAATGCGTCAGCCCTGGCAGCAGAAACGCAGAAGTGCCCTTACAAACGCGCGTCCGCCCCGCGAATCACTTCGCAGGGCGGACTCAACTAATAACTAACTCTTTTTACTTTTGTGGTTTACGTAATATCATATGACTAACACTGCAAAGGTAGGCAATCTGCGCGTTTCCGGCAATACCTATTTGTTGGTATTTTAGAAACATTCCAAATAATCGGCTACAAGTTCATCTTGACCTCGCTCAGCTCCACCAGCTTGTTCACAATGGCATAGATGGTCAGGCCGGCAGCCGAATGAATCTGCAGCTTTCTCGTAATGTTCCGCCGATGCGTAATCACCGTATGCACCGAAATGAACAGCTTCTCGGCTATCTCCTTATTCGTCATGCCGCGAACTACACACCCTACTATTTCTTTTTCCCTCTGGCTCAGCGTGCTCGCATCGCCTTCGTCTTCACCCGACACATTCATCAGAACAGAAATCTTGTGCGTCAAAGAATCCACATCGTCAAACAGGTTGACCGCTTCGTCATATCCTTTCAACTGATTGGAATCGACAACGGTATAAATCAGCGAAATGAATTTGATGTCAGCATGCGGATACCGCTGCCTGAATCCGTCCAGGTCGAACCACCCTTCAAACTGCGGATTCACAATCAGTATATCCAGCTGATGGGCTTCCATGCAATGCAGAAGCCCTTCTTTCGAAGATATTTCTATGGGCTGCACCTTCACGTCAACCAGCCGCCTCAAAATAGAAGCCAGCCCTCCGCGCACAATTGCTGAAGATTCGGCCACCGCTACATGTATTACATCCTGTGATTTCATCTTGCCTCCTTTTCCAGTTCCATTATGGCAGGCACAAACAGATAGTCTTCCACCCGGTTGTGCGAGTCCAAGTCTTCCTCGCAACTGAAAATGTCGAACAGCGTGGCATTCAGAAGCTGGTTGTCGGCTCCTCCCGGATAATACTTGATGATGATGTTTTTCAGTTCTGTCAGTTTCGCATTAATCTGGTCATGGTTGCGGGCGAACACTCCGATATTATATCCCTCTGTTTTTTCCCCCTCCAGCAGCCTGCCGACATACACAAACACTTTCTCGTTTTCATATTCCATATGCTTGCGCACTTCATGGACATATGCGTCAAAAAACTTGATGATCAGACAAGCCACTTCATTTTCCTGCGAGCAGTCGATCGCTTCGATGAGCTTGCGGCGGATGGTGGGAAGCTGGAAATCCAGGAAATAATGGTGCGCCCTCTTGAGGTAATCCATCAGCGCCGGAATAGAAAGCCCCTTCAGATGATCCTGGATGCGGTTGCCGTCTTCGCACAAGAAATTGACAACGATCAGAAATGTATCGCAATCCACTTGGTTCATCTCGCAGACTTCCTTCACCGACTTGTCACCGAAACCCAGCGCCACACCAAAACGGCTCAAAACCTGAAGAAGCGCATAATTGTCGCAAATCAAGTCACTCATCTTGTCAGCAGGCTTATAAGTTCTGGCTCCGTTTGTACACATAAATATAGGTTTCATAATTTTTCAATGCAAAATAAGACAATTCATACAAGGTTTACAATCACCATTTGTCGGTATTTAAAGCCGGACAAAGATAAAGCATCGCGAAACAATAAAACCATAAGAAAACACAAAAACAGAAAAGGGTTTTCCGAAAAAATTCTAACTTTGCCCATATAAACCAATAATAACATCTTTTTATGTACACAATACAGACAAACGCTTCGGGCACACGGAGCATGGAGATTTCAGAAAAACATCTGGAAACAATCGAAAAATATGCGCTCTTCCGGCAGCTGATCGACAGCAACGGAATCATCGACGAATCGGTGCTTGACAAGCTCAAACTGAATGTCCGCTCGCTCATTGCCTCGATGGAAGAAAACAGCAAGGACTTGCTTGACCTCTGCATTGATGTCATCTACCACAACAACATGAAAGCATACGGGCTGCATCAGCTGATCTTGCTCTACATCAAATGGGAGAAAGAAAAAGAAGAAAAGGAAGAGAAAGCTGAAGAATCTAACTCATAAGAAGCCTTGAAAGAACATCAACTGACTGACTGGCTGCCTACAACCAAAAAGGAAGCGGAGCTGAGGGGATGGGACAAGCTGGATGTCATCCTGTTCAGCGGCGACGCGTATGTGGACCATCCTTCATTCGGAGCTGCCGTAATCGGACGGACACTGGAAGCGATGGGGCTCAAAGTGGCCATCGTGCCGCAGCCCAACTGGAGGGACGACCTGAGGGATTTCAAGAAACTCGGACGCCCGCGTCTGTTTTTCGGAATATCCGCAGGATGCATGGACAGCATGGTCAACAAATATACGGCCAACAAACGCCTGCGCAGTGAAGACGCCTACACGCCGGACGGACGACACGACATGCGCCCCGAATATCCGAGCATCGTGTATGCGAACATCCTGAAAGAGCTTTACCCGGACACACCGGTTATCCTGGGGGGAATAGAGGCCTCTCTGCGGAGGCTCACCCACTATGACTATTGGGCCGACCGCGTGCGCCCGTCCATACTGACCGAATCAAAGGCCGACCTGCTGATTTACGGAATGGGAGAAAAGCCCATAGCCGACTTGTGCCGGCATTTTTCGGAGAAGGTGGGCGATACGCAGGAAGCGTCGGCAAACGACATTCCGCACGACATCCTGCAAACCGCTTATCTGGCAGGCAAGCCGGATAAAGACCAGCTGCCCCCCAATCCGAACGGAGAAGGCGACCTGATTCTCTTTTCGCACGAAGAATGCCTCAAAGACAAGAAGAAGCAGGCGCAGAACTTCCGCCACATCGAAGAAGAGTCAAACCGGTATGCGGCAGCGCGCATTCTGCAACAGGTGGACGGACGGACGGTTGTGGTCAACCCTCCTTATCCCCCGATGACGCAGGGAGAACTCGACCGCTCGTTCGATCTCCCCTATACCCGACTGCCTCATCCCAAATATAAGAACAAGCGAATCCCAGCCTACGACATGATCAAATTCTCGGTGAATATCCATCGGGGATGCTTCGGAGGATGCGCTTTCTGTACGATCTCGGCCCATCAAGGAAAGTTCATCGTGAGCCGAAGCAAGGAAAGCATCCTGAAAGAAGTGAAAGCGATTACGGAAATGCCCGACTTCAAAGGATATCTGAGCGATCTGGGAGGGCCTTCGGCCAATATGTACAGAATGGGAGGAAAAGACGAAACGCTGTGCCGGAAATGCAGGAGGCCGTCCTGCATCCATCCGAAAGTCTGCCCGAACCTGAATGCCGACCACCGTCCTCTGCTCGACATCTATCATGCCGTGGACGCAATGCCGGGAATCAAGAAAAGCTTCATCGGAAGCGGGGTGCGGTATGACCTGCTCCTGCACAAAAGCAAAGACGCGAACGCCAACAAAAGTGCGGCGGAATACACACGCGAACTGATCGTGCGCCACGTAAGCGGAAGGCTCAAGGTGGCTCCGGAGCATACGAGCGACAAGGTGCTTTATCTGATGCGCAAGCCGAGCTTCGAACTGTTTTACGAGTTCAAACGGATATTCGACAAGCTGAACCGGGAAGAGAACCTGCGCCAGCAGCTCATTCCCTACTTCATAAGCAGCCATCCGGGATGCACAGAAGAAGACATGGCAGAGCTTGCCGTAATCACCAAACGGCTTGACTTCCATCTGGAGCAAGTGCAGGACTTCACTCCTACACCGATGACAGTAGCCACCGAAGCATGGTACACAGGATTTCATCCCTACACCCTGGAACCTGTATATTCGGCCAAGACACAGAAAGAAAAACTGGCGCAACGCATGTTCTTCTTTTGGTACAAGCCCGAAGAGCGCCGCGCCATTGTCAATGAACTGAAGAGAATAGGCCGGAGCGACCTGATTCCGAAACTTTACGGGAGATAACCCCTGTCAGCGTTCGCTGATGGGGGTATATCCCACCTCGTCCAGCACATTCTTGTATGCAGGACGAATGATTCGCCGCCCTTCAAAGTTCAGCTCCTCGATGCGGTGTGCAGTCCATCCCACAATACGGGCCATTGCGAAGAGAGGCGTATAGATCTCCATCGGCAGGCCGATCATCTCGTAAATGAATCCCGAATAGAAGTCCACGTTCGAGCAGACACGCTTCTTCGTCCCTTTCACCTTCTTGAAGCACTCGATGGCACGCTGTTCAAGCAGTTCCAGAAAAGCGAATTCCTTTTCACGCCCCTTTTCTGCAACCAGCTCGCTTGCAAGTTCTTTCAGCAGCACGGCGCGCGGATCTGAAATCGTATATACAGCATGTCCGATACCATAAATCAGTCCGCTTCCGTCGTATGCCTCTTTATTAAGCATCCGCAAAAGATAGGTGTCAATCTCATCCACATTCGTCCAGTCGGATATGACTTCCTTCAAATGGTGGAACATCTTAACCACCTGGATATTGGCTCCTCCATGAAGCGGCCCTTTCAATGAGCCGATGCCCGCGGCAATGCTCGAATACGTATCGGTACGCGTAGAGCTGGTGACACGCACGGTAAAAGTAGAGTTGTTTCCGCCTCCGTGTTCCGCCTGCAACACCAGCAGCAGATCAAGCATACGCGCCTCAAGCGGCGTGTATTCCTTCTTTATCATATAAAGGAAGTTCTCCGCAATCGAAAGATTCTCATGCGGATGGCGGATATGCAGGGACCGTCCGTGGATGCTGTGACGGTAGATGCTATAAGCATACGCGATGATCGTCGGGAACTTGGAAATCAGTTCGATCGACTGGCGCATCAGGTTGTCACGGGAGATGTCATCGGGATTCGGGTCGAACGTATACATTTCCAGCACACTGCGCGCAAGGATATTCATGATGTTCTGCCCTTCCAGATCAATGATATTCATCGTGGTCTTCTTGTCAAGCGGCATGTTGTCATTGATCAGCTCCTTAAATGCAGCCAGCTGCTCATTGTCGGGCAGTTCGCCCGACAAAAGCAAATAAGCCACTTCCTCAAACCCGAAACGTTTCTCCTTCAGCAGGGCATGCACGATGTCATCCAGATCATACCCTCTGTAAAACAGCTTTCCGGGAATGGCTTTCAGCCCCTCGTCTGTGCGTTCATAGCCGACCACGTTGCCGATCTTGGTCAGCCCCACCAGCACACCCGTGCCGTCCTCATTGCGGAGTCCCCGTTTCACGTTATACCTGGTGAACAACTCATTATCAATGCGGCAGGCCTGTTTGGCACATTCCGACAATTTATATACAATGTACTCCTTCTTCATAATTCATAAATACTCTTAGTTAAAAATTTGTCTGCGGCCGGTTCTTCCCACTTCAGCGCAAACATTTACAAAACCCCAAGCAGCTCCACAATCCGCTCTCCGAACAGATCGGTAGGCAAAGACTTTCCGCCGGGCATGAAACGTGCAAGATCGGGGGTAGCCTCTCCCTGCGAAAAAGCTTTCTCCAGAGCAGCCGTTATCAGCGAAGCGGCTTCGTTCCAGCCCAAATGCTCCAGCATCATCACCGACGAAAGAAGCAGCGAACACGGATTTACCACATTCTTTCCGGCGATATTCGGCGCCGTCCCGTGTGTCGCTTCAAAAATGGCATGTCCTGTCTGATAGTTGATGTTGGCTCCCGGAGCAATGCCGATGCCGCCCACCATGGCAGCCAACTGGTCGGAAACATAGTCCCCGTTCAAATTCAGCGTCGCAATCACGGAATAGTCTTCGGGCATAAGCAGCGTATTCTGCAAGAAAGCGTCGGCAATGCAATCCTTTATGATGATCTTGCCATTGTTTACCGCATCGGCCATAGCAGCCCTCGCCGACTCTTCTCCCAGCTCCTTCTTCAGCACATCATACCGGTTCATAGTAAACGTCTGTCCGGAAAATTCCGTTTCCGCCACTTCGTATCCCCAGCGCTTGAATCCTCCTTCGGTAAATTTCATGATATTCCCCTTATGCACCAGCGTCACGCTTGGAAGATGATGCCGGACAGCATACCGGATGGCTGCCCTCACCAGACGCTGCGTGCCTTCTTTCGACACAGGCTTCACCCCAAACGAAGACGTTTCAGGAAAGCGCACCTTGGTCACTCCCATTTCATCGCGGAGAAACGCATAGAACTTCTTCGCCTCCGGAGTGCCCTGTTCCCACTCGATGCCGGCATAGATGTCTTCCGTATTTTCGCGGAAGATGTGCATGTTCACCTTGTGAGGTTCTTTCACAGGAGATACAACTCCCTTGAACCAGCGCACCGGACGCAGGCAAACATACAGGTCAAGCGTCTGCCTCAAAGCCACGTTCAACGAACGGATTCCTCCGCCTACGGGAGTAGTCAAAGGTCCCTTAATGCCCACCAGATACTCGTTAAAGGCATCCAGCGTGGCTTGAGGCAGCCATTCGCCCGTCCGTTCGAAAGCCTTTCCTCCGGCCAGCACCTCCATCCATTCGATGGAACGCTTTCCGAGATAAGCCAACTCTACGGCCGCATTCACTATCTTCTGACAAACCGGAGTTATCTCTGCCCCAACTCCGTCGCCTTCTATAAAGGGAACCGTCACCCTGTCGGGAACAACCAGCTTCCCGTCCTGCATATATACTTTACTCATATCCTTCAGATTCTAATGTAAATAATGTAAATAATAAAAGCCTTTACCGCTTTTCCGCCGTTCAGACGGCACCCGGTAGTCCAGCCGGACTCATTTTGTATTCAGCGCCGAACCGGCCTTAAACCACTCGATTTGCTGCCTGTTGTAAGTATGTGCAGCCCTAAAGGTTTCCGTCGTTCCGTCTTCATGCAAAAGAACGATGCTCAACGGCTTTCCCGGAGCGAAATCTCTCAGCCCCAATACCGAAATCTTGTCATGCTCGCGCACTTTATCATAATCGTCCTTGTCCGCGAATGTCAAAGCCAGCATTCCCTGCTTCTTCAGGTTCGTTTCATGAATACGCGCAAAACTCTTTGCAAGAATCACCCTCACATTCAAGAAGCGCGGTTCCATGGCGGCATGTTCACGGCTGGACCCTTCGCCATAATTTTCCTCGGCCACCACAATAGACGCGATTCCTTCCGCCTTGTATTGCTTTGCCACGGCCGAAACCGCTTCGTAGTTACCGTTCAGGCTGTTCCATACAGCATTCGTCTTTCCGTTGAAAGCATTTACCGCCCCCATCAGCATATTGTCAGAAATGTTTTCCAGATGCCCGCGGAAGCGCAGCCAAGGCCCTGCCATCGAGATATGGTCTGTCGTACATTTCCCTTTCGTCTTGACAAGCAGCGGCATCTCAAGGAAATCATTTCCATCCCAAGGCGCAAAAGGCTCCAGCTTCTGCAAACGCTGGGAAAGCGGACTGATCGTTACCTCTACGCGGCTTCCGTCCGAAGCCGGAGCCACATAGCCGTTGTCGTCCACCGTAAAGCCCTTTGCAGGCAATGTTTCTCCCACAGGAGCGTCCAGCCTTACGGCCTCGCCCGCTTCGTTGACCAATGTGTCTGTCAGCGGATTGAAACAGAGATCGCCGGCAATGGCAAGGGCTGTAGCCAGTTCGGGCGAAGCGACAAAAGCATGCGTATTCGGATTTCCGTCGGCACGTTTCGCAAAATTCCGGTTAAAGGAAGTCACAATCGAGTTCGGACGCGCATTGTCATCAGTCACCCTCTTCCACTGCCCGATGCAGGGACCGCATGCGTTGGTCATTATGATTCCGCCGACAGCTTCAAAGTCAGCGATCATGCCGTCGCGTGAGGCCGTGCAATACACCTGTTCCGAACCCGGATTGACTATAAGCGGAGAAGCCATTTTCAGCTTTTTCTCCTTTACCTGCCGGGCCAGCGAAGCGGCACGACTCAAATCCTGGTAAGAAGAATTGGTGCACGAGCCTATCAGCCCGACTTCCATACGCTGCGGATAGCCGTTTGCCTTCACCTTGCCGGCAAACTCCGAAATGGGACAAGCCGCATCCGGCGTGAAAGGTCCGTTGATATAAGGCTCCAGTTCCGAAAGATTGATTTCAATGATACGGTCATAATAAGATGCAGGATCGGCCAGCACTTCATCATCCGCACGCAAATCCTCGGCGCAGCTTCCGGCAAGCGAGGCAATCTCCTCACGTCCCGTAGCCGAAAGGTAGCGGCCCATCTCTTCATCGTACGGAAAGACCGACGTTGTGGCTCCCACTTCCGCCCCCATATTGCAGATGGTTGCCTTTCCGGTGCAGGAAAGAGATTCTGTCCCTTCTCCGAAATATTCGATAACGGCATTCGTAGCACCCTTCACCGTAAGCAGTCCCGCCAGCTTCAATATCACATCCTTCGGAGCAGCCCATCCGCTCAGGCTTCCAACAAGCTTCACTCCGATAAGCTTCGGCATCTTCAGCTCCCACTCCATGCCAGCCATCACGTCTACGGCATCCGCGCCGCCCACACCGACGGCAATCATGCCCAGCCCTCCGGCATTTGGCGTGTGCGAGTCCGTTCCCACCATCATGCCACCGGGAAAAGCGTAATTCTCCAGCACCACCTGATGGATGATTCCGGCACCCGGCTTCCAGAACCCGATGCCATATTTCGATGCCACGCTTTTCAGAAAGTCGTAAACCTCTCTGTTCGCATCGCATGCGGCAGGCAAATCCTCCTTCACTCCCTTATATGCCTGAATCAGATGATCGCAATGCACGGTAGAGGGCACAGCCACCTTCTCCTTTCCTGCATTCATGAACTGCAGCAAGGCCATCTGCGCCGTAGCATCCTGCATCGCCACCCGGTCGGGACGAAAATTCACATAATCTTCTCCCCGGCGGAATGCAGTCATCGCCTTTTCATCATACAAATGTGCATACAAGATCTTTTCGGCCAAAGTCATAGGCCGATCCAATTTCTTTCTGGCATTTTCCACTTTCGCCCTATACGACGCGTAGAAGTTTCTGATCATTTCAATGTCGTAAACCATACGGATTATCCTTTTATCGTTTTTACCAATATCGCAAATATAGCAAAACAGAATCAAACATCCATACCTTACGGCATAAAAACATCAATCCGATCTTATTTTTAAGATAAAACGAATAAATATAACAGAAATAACGACCGATCTATTTCTTTTTGAAACATCTGCAAACAGAAGAAACGAAACAGAATCGGGGCATGGCGACCCACACCGCCACGCCCCGAAACAGACCGCTCCAAACCAATCACTGAAGCTTGAACATCACCGGCAAGGTATACTTGCAGCGCACCGGCTCACCCTTCTGCATGCCGGGCTTCCACTTGGGCATTGACTTGACCACACGCACCGCCTCGGCATCAAGGTCCGGATGGACGCTGCGAAGCACATTGAAATTGCTCAACGAGCCATCTTTCTCAATCACAAACTGCACGATGGCACGCCCCTGAACGTTCTGCTTCATAGCCGTCTGCGGATACTGAATATTCTGGCTTATGAAATCAAGCAGTTTCTGGACTCCCCCGGGGAATTCCGGCATCTGTTCTACCACAGTATAGACTTCCTCTTCCGTTTCAGCAGGAGCCGGCGTATCGGCAGGAGCCTGCACCGGCTCGGAAGCAGGCGCCGTCTGTTCCGTCACACTTTCATCGGCTTGCTTCTTTTCCGATGTACACGACATGTTTCCCAGCATGAGTAGAGCGAATGCCGGAAACGCGAGCAGAGCATACTTGAAATACCCTGCACGGCTGGTTTTCTTCTTGTTCATCATAATGATACGTTTTTTAAGGTATGATAAGTTGAAATGATTGGTAATTCCGGTTCCGGAAGGACGGGAAGCCAGTTCCACCAGATGATACTGATACTTGCGGACCGGGAATCCCGATTCAAGCACACTGCGGTCGGCCAGGTATTCAAGGTTTTCGCACACTTCCCGCCTCAGCAGCCAGGCAAACGGATTCCACCAGCATACCGCGGTGACCGCCTCCATCAGCAGCACATCCAACGAATGCCACTGACGCACATGCGCCCGTTCGTGGGCAAGAACCTCCTCTTCATCCGAAGCCTCCACATCCCTCCGGCAGACAAAAATCCAGCCGAAAAACGAGAAAGGACCGGAGGGTTCGGAAAGGAACCTCACATTCACGCCATGCAAAGACCCGGGAGAAGAAAGGCACAACAGACGGCATACACTTCCCAAACGGACGATCATGCGGAGAGCCAGCAGGCACAGGCCTGCCACATAAAGCAGCACAAGCGCGGAAACAACCGGCGGAAAAGGTGCAGAATCCGACGGAGCAGAAGCCTCTGCCACCGCTTCGGGCAAGACGAATGCGGACATATAATCTGCAACGGGAGATGAAACGATGCCCGGAGCAGGCCATTTCACATCCGCCAAAGGCAAAAGAAACGAAGCCGCCACAAACGAAAGCAGAACGAAGCGTTTCCAGACGAAGAACGTGTCGCTCACGCAAAAAAGCCGGTAAAACACATAAAAAAGCACGAGCCCGGCATTCACTTCCAGCAAATAGACCAATTCGGATGCCATAAGATTCTGATGTTATTCCTGTTTTCCTTTTTCTATCAAATCGATGATTTCCTTCAGGTCCGAAGCAGAAATCTTGTTCTCCTTCGCAAAGAAAGAAACCATCTCCTTATAAGAATCGGCAAAATAATTGCGCACAAAATTGCCGACAGAACGCTCTTTATATTCACTTTGCTGAACCAGAGGCGTATAGCGGTAAGTATTGCCGAAACGCTGCGCCTCCAGGTATCCTTTGCGCTTCAGATTCTGGACAACCGAAGCTACCGTGGTATAAGGAGGGCGCGGCTCCGGATACTGCTCCACGATCTCCTTCACAAAGCAGGCGCCGAGATTCCATATATACAGCATCGCCTGCTCTTCCTGCAATGTCAACTTTTCCATCTGCATACGAGTTTATTACGAACACTTCGCAAATCTACGAAAATTTCGTAATAATCCAAGCGCAAGCAGGTTAATATAAATTAAAAGCAGGCTGACGGAGAGGTCCTTCCCCGGAAAAAGACGGAAAACAGGCCGTCACTTCAACCTCTTCACTGGAGTGATACGATTGCATCACTCCAGTGAAGAGATCGTATCATTGCAGTGAG